>JAEZSL010000193.1 GCA_023443925.1 Bacillota bacterium
TAGTGGAAGAAATTATTGAACGTCAATTAAGAAAATATAAAAATAAAATTATAGAAAAGAAACAAGCAGCAGCGAATTTAAACCAGGCATTTATGGATGATGATTTTGAAGAAGATGATACCATTAAGATCATCAGAACCAAGAAGTTCGCAATCAAACCTATGGATCCTGAAGAAGCTTGTGTACAGATGGAATTATTAGGACATAATTTTTTCGTTTACCGAAATGCTGAAACTGACGAAGTGAATGTAGTATATAAACGTAAAGGTAATACCTATGGTTTAATTGAACCGGAGTATTAAACCGACAAGGTTAAACAAGAATTTCATTATATATTCATATTGTATAAAGGGGGGCTGATTCAGCCCCCTTTATTTATTGTACAGGGCTTTTTTACGATTTCCTGTACAATATTTAAGCGTATCTTGTAATAAAAAACTATCAAGGGAAGAAGCATATGACACGCATAAGGAAATTGTCACTGTCGTGACAGCGCGTAAGCGCCGGAGTCTGGCACTCTAGACATTTTCTTATACAAAATAAATGTATATATATAATGTATAAAAACGGGTAAGACTGCCTTGGGCTGACTGTAAGTTTTTATAATAATTCCGGAAACAGGCGTATTAGCTGTCTTATTTTTCGGGTAAAACTTAATATAAAGGATATACTTTACGAAAAGTGTTGAATAGTATCAGTGTAAATGATACAATATAAGTTGAACTGTTAAAACATTGCTTAAAGTGGGAAGTTTTTATCATTTACTGATGAACAGAAAACAGGAGTGAAATGAATATGGGCTTTATAACTAAGATTTTTGGTACACACAGTGAAAGAGAAATAAAATTAATTACACCATTGGCGGATCAGATCGAAGCGCTGGAACCTACTATGGTTAATCTTTCCGATACAGAACTAAGAAATAAAACGACAGAATTTAAAAATAGACTAAAAAACGGCGAAACCCTGGATGATATTCTCATAGAAGCTTATGCTGTAGTTAGGGAAGCAGCAAAAAGAGTACTTGGACTCAGACATTTCCGGGTTCAGCTCATGGGCGGTATTATCCTTCATCAGGGAAGAATCTCCGAAATGAAAACCGGCGAAGGTAAGACTTTAGTTTCAACTCTTCCGGCTTATTTGAATGCCTTGGAAGGTAAAGGAGTACACATTGTAACGGTTAATGACTATCTGGCCAAACGTGACTCCGAATGGATGGGACAGATCCATGAATTTTTAGGGCTTAAGGTCGGAGTTATCTTAAACAGCATGGATAATGATCAGAGAAGGGAAGCCTATGCCTGTGATATTACCTACGCTACCAATAATGAGCTGGGTTTTGACTACTTAAGGGACAACATGGTTATATATAAGGAACAGCTGGTTCAAAGAGGACTTCATTATGCAATTATCGATGAGGTCGACTCCGTATTAATTGATGAAGCCAGAACTCCTCTTATTATTTCCGGACAGAGCGGAAAATCCACCAGGCTTTACGAGGCCTGTGATATACTGGCTAGACAGTTAGTCAGAGGTAAGGAAAGTGCCGAATTAACCAAAATGGCAGCCATTATGAAAGAAGAGATTGAAGAAGAAGGCGATTTCATTGTTAATGAGAAAGATAAGAATGTCAACCTGACTGCGGAAGGTGTGGCAAAAGTCGAGAACTTCTTTAAGATCGAAAACCTTGCAGATCCGGAACATCTGGAAATCCAGCATAATATCATACTTGCACTGCGTGCCCATAATCTGATGCACCGTGACAAGGATTATGTAGTAAAAGAAGATGAAGTATTAATCGTTGATGAATTTACCGGACGTATCATGCCGGGAAGACGTTATTCGGACGGTTTGCACCAGGCCATTGAAGCAAAGGAAAAAGTAAAAGTTAAGAGGGAAAGCAAAACTCTGGCAACGATTACTTTCCAGAACTTCTTTAATAAATATAATAAGAAAAGCGGTATGACCGGTACGGCCTTAACTGAAGAAAAGGAATTCCGGGATATCTACGGAATGGACGTTATTGAAGTGCCTACCAATGTATCGGTAGCCCGTTTAGACAGGCAGGATGCGGTATATAAAACCAAACGCGAGAAACTGACTGCAGTAATAAACGAAATAATAGATTCTCATAAAAAGGGCCAGCCTGTATTGGTTGGTACCATAACCATTGAGGCATCGGAAGAAATCAGTGAGCTGTTAAAGAAAAAGAATATTCCACACAAAGTCTTAAACGCTAAATTCCATGAGCTGGAAGCAGAAATTATTGCAGATGCCGGTCAGCCCGGTGTTGTTACCATTGCAACGAATATGGCCGGCCGTGGTACTGATATTAAATTAGGAGAAGGCGTGAAGGAAAACGGCGGTCTTAAGATAATTGGTACGGAACGACATGAATCCAGACGTATCGATAACCAGTTAAGAGGACGTGCCGGACGTCAGGGAGATCCGGGTGAATCCCGTTTCTTTATCTCTTTGGAAGATGATTTAATGCGTTTATTCGGATCCGAACGTTTAATGAGTATGTTTAATTCCTTAGGACTTCCCGATGGTGAGCAGATTGAGCATAAGATGCTTAGCAGTGCCATTGAAAAGGCTCAGAAGCGAATTGAAAATAATAACTATGGTATCAGAAAGAACCTGTTAGAATATGACCAGGTTAATAATGATCAAAGGGAAATCATTTATACCGAGAGAAGAAAGG
This sequence comes from Bacillota bacterium, assembly GCA_023443925.1. Next base: position 2,705 of record JAEZSL010000193.1, read on the forward strand.
TTCTTGACGGCGAAAGTATGAGAGATTCCATCTTTAAGATGATTACGGATACCATTGAAGACTGTGTCAGCACCAGTATCAGCGATGACCAGCTGCCGGAGGAATGGGATTTAAACGAGCTGAATAATTTATTACTGCCCATAATTCCTCTGGAACCAATTACACAGGATTCTTCTGACTTAAAATATGAAAAGAAAAATGAACTGATTCAAAAACTGAAAGAAGAAGCTGTTAGCCTTTATGAAGCAAAAGAAGCGGAATTTCCGGAGAAAGAACAGCTCAGGGAAATCGAGCGTGTTATTTTGTTAAAGGTAATCGACAGAAAGTGGATGGATCATATCGACGATATGGACCAGCTGCGTCAGGGTATCGGTCTCCAGGCATATGGACAAAGAGATCCGTTAGTGGAATTTAAGTTCATGGGCTTTGAGATGTTTGACGAGATGACAGATGCAATCAGAGAAGATACCGTAAAAGCCTTAATGCATGTACGTATTGAACAGAATGTGGAAAGAGAACAGGTTGCTAAGGTAACCGGTACTAATAAAGACGATTCCGTACAGCAGGGTCCGGTAAGACGAGCGGGTAAAAAGATCCAGCCCAACGATCCATGCCCTTGCGGAAGCGGCAAGAAATACAAATACTGCTGCGGCAAAAATTAATATAAAATGAAAGAGGTGAAATTATGGTTGAATTAGATCAGTTAAAATATACCCTTACTACCTACCAACAACCATTAATCGAAGTGGGGGATTCACTTTGACCTGGGAAATAAATTAGAACGGATTGATATGATCGAACATATCATGGAGGAACCCGGCTTTTGGGACTCAACCGAAAAATCTCAGTCATATGTGAAAGAATTAAAAAATTTAAAAGATGTTGTAGATGTCTACAATTCTCTGAAAAGAGAATATGAAGATATTGAAACTCTGCTGGAAATGGGTTATGAGGAAAACGATCCGTCTCTGATTCCGGAGATTGGGGAAGCCCTTGATAAGTTCACGAAAGATCTGGATGAACTGCGTCTGAGTACGCTTTTATCCGAAGAGTATGACAAATATAATGCTATCTTAACGCTTCATGCCGGTGCCGGCGGTACGGAAAGCTGTGACTGGGCAAGTATGCTCTGCAGAATGTACCAAAAATGGGCGGATAAAAAGGGATATACTACGGAAATGCTGGATTTCCTGGATGGTGAAGAAGCAGGACTTAAATCGGTTACCCTGCAGATCAACGGCCTGAATGCCTACGGCCATTTAAAATCGGAAAGAGGTGTTCACCGTCTGGTACGTATTTCACCATTTAATGCGGCAGGCAAACGGCAGACCTCCTTTGTATCCTGTGATGTTATGCCGGATATTGAAGAAGATACCGGTATTGAAATCGACGAAGGTGATTTAAGGATTGATACCTTCCGTTCCAGCGGTGCCGGCGGCCAGCATGTCAATAAAACCTCTTCTGCCATACGTATTACCCACATACCCTCCGGTATTGTGGTACAATGTCAGAATGAGCGTTCCCAGTTTCAGAATAAAGATAAGGCAATGCAGATGTTAAAGGCAAAGCTTTATCTGCTAAAACAACAGGAAAACCAGGAAAAAGAGTCCGGTATTCGGGGAGAGATGAAGGAAATCGGATGGGGCAGTCAGATCAGGTCTTATGTTATGCAGCCCTATACTCTGGTTAAGGATCACAGAACCAATGCGGAAGTGGGTAATGCTGCCAATGTATTGGACGGTAATCTGGATCCGTTTATTAATGAATACTTAAAATGGATAAGTATAAATAAAAAATAAGCTTAATTTACAGAAAATGATTATGGTTTCACACTTTGGATTGTTTACTGATGGATGAAAGAAGGGGTACGAAAGATGGAGACGAATACAAAAGCACAGACGAAGCAAACGAAGCAGGTAATATTTACTTTGGGAGAAGAAGAATACGGACTGGATATTATGTTAGTGAATGCCATAGAAAAATACACCGATTTTGTTCCGATTCCCAATGCACCGTCCTATATCCGCGGAATTATTAATCTCAGAGGAGAGGTTATACCGGTATTTTCCCTGCGCAAAAAATTCGGACTTGCCGAAAAAGAAATGGACGATAATACAAAATTGATTATTACAAAATCAAATGATATTTTTCTGGCATATGAAGTGGATGCGGTAAAAGAAATTCTGGAAATATCTGCGGATAATATCAGCGATACACCGGCTATTGTTAAGAGTATTCAGACATCCTACATCCAATGTGTGGCAAATATCAGCGGAAGGATGATACTTCTGCTAAATCATAACGGAATATTATCATCAAAAGAACAGGAAAGTATTCAAAACCTAATGGCAAATCAATAAAATTTCAAAAGAAAGAGATTGTCTCAGAAAAATTGGGGACAATCTTTTTTTGTTTTGTAGGATTCGGTGTTTTTCAATAGAAATCAAGAGTATAAGATATTTACATCAGAAATCAAGAGAAGGATAGTACAAGATATTTTCATCAGAAATCAAGAGAAGGATAGTACAAGATATTTTTATCAGAAATCAAAATAAAGATAATATAAAGTAATTTTATCAAAAATACAGGTAAGGATAATATTAGTTATTTTTATCAGAAATAGAGACAAGAATACTATAAGATTATTTTCAACAGAGATCAAGAGAAGAATAACATAAGAATATTTCAACAGAAATCAAGAGAAGGATAATATAAGATATTTTCAACAGAAATCAAGATAAGAATGATATAAGAATATTTTCAACAGAAATCAAGAGAAGGATAATATAAGAATATTTTCATCAAAAACCCAGATAAGGATATTATACGGACATTTGACCTCAGAAAGAGGGTATAATTCCCTGCACGGAAAGTGAGAAATTTGTTCACAAAATATGCAGAAAAATGTATATTATGACGGGGCATGTCTAAAAATCAGTCTGCATTTGCTAAAACAACTGTATATTTACGAAATTTTATTCAAAATAGTAGTTGCAATTATTTATAAAATATGTTAAGATATCTTCCTGTGAAAGACATGTGTTTTTCCTGTACATACATATGAAAAACGAACTGTTTTAGGAAACATTCCCAAAATCAGAGGGAGCAAAAATATCCGAAATTAACTCAGAGGAGAGCCAATATGGATGAAAGTAAATATTTCATAGTAAAGAAAAAGGCAATTCCGGAAGTTCTGCTTAAGGTAGTTGAAGCAAAAAGGCTGCTGGATTCCGAAAAAGTTTTTACAGTACAGGACGCCGCTGATATCGTAGGAATCAGCAGGAGTTCTTTCTATAAATATAAAGATGACATTTTCCCGTTTCATGAGAATGCAAGAGGTAAAACCATTACCTTCATGCTTCAGGTTGATGACAAACCCGGATTATTATCCTGTGTACTAAACTGTGTAGCCAGGAATGAAGCCAATATATTAACGATTCACCAGAGTATTCCGGTCAATGGTATCGCTTCATTAACGCTTAGTATTGAAATCCCCGGTCATATTGTAGACACGGCAGTAATTTTTGATGAGATAGAAGCACTGGAAGGCATACACTATCTGAAAATCTTAGCCAGAGAGTAGTGTGAAATAAAAGTCATTTCACACTTCTTATTTGGGCAGTACCGCAAGCAGGCTTGCGATATGCATGGTGTTAGTGTGAAATAAAAGTCATTTCACACCTGATTTAAGGCAGTAAAACATCTGCCAGCAGAAGTTTTATGCAATGTAGCTAGTGCTTACAGTAATTATACCGATTTCCGGCAATACTGACAAGAAGGAAAGTATATTGCCTTCCGGATTTTGAAAGATTCAAAAATACACAAGTTTGAGACAGGATAGTTTAAATGCGTTACATTTTAATCTTTCTATTTTAACAGTATTGCATGGGGGATTGCGGTATGAAGGGGTATTAGTGTAATAATTTAGAGGATAAATAGCAGAAAGGAGCATTTATGATTAATATAGCAGTATTAGGTTATGGTACAGTAGGATCCGGTGTTGTTGAAGTACTAAACGTAAACGGCGACAGTATAAACAAACGCTGTGGCCATGAAATTAACGTAAAATATATATTGGATTTAAGGGATTTCCCGGGAGATCCCATCCAGGATAAAATTGTCCATGATTATGATGTGATCCTGAATGATTCGGAAATAAAAATTATAGTTGAAGTAATGGGAGGCGTAGAACCTGCCTATACTTTTGTCAAAGCAGCAATATTAAAAGGCAAGAGCGTGTGTACTTCCAATAAGGAACTGGTGGCTAAGCACGGAGCCGAGCTTCTTAGGTTGTCTAAAGAGCAGCGGGTAAATTTCCTGTTTGAAGCTAGCGTAGGCGGCGGAATTCCAATTATACGTCCCTTAAATCAGTCTCTTACGGCAGATGAAATTGAAGAAATAACCGGTATCTTAAATGGTACCACGAATTATATACTGACCAAAATGGCGGATGAAGGACTGGATTTTAATGAAGTATTAATGGAAGCGCAAGCCAGAGGGTACGCGGAACGTAATCCGGCTGCTGATATAGAAGGCTATGATGCCTGCAGAAAAATCGCCATCCTTTCCTCCCTGGCCTTTGGAATGCAGGTGGATTTTGAGGATATTTATACGGAAGGAATTACAAAAATAACGGAGACGGACATTAAGTATGCCAAGGCCATGGGAGCCAGTATAAAATTACTGGGTACCAGCAGAAAAGAGCAGGACCAGGTTTATGCCATGGTAGCACCTATGCTGATTAAACCTACCCATCCGCTGTTCAGCGTTAATGACGTATTTAACGGTATATTTGTTAGAGGCAATGTAATTGGTGATGTTATGTTCTACGGCAGCGGTGCTGGCAAACTGCCTACAGCCAGTGCGGTGGTTGCCGATGTTGTGGACGCAGCGAAGCATATCGGAACGAATATAATGACGATATGGAGCAGTAAGAAATTACAGCTCTCAGATATGAAAAACGCCAGACATAGATATTTTGTAAGGATTGCAGGCAATACGGATGAAATAAAAGAACAGGCAGCGCTCCTGTTCGGACAGATAGAAGAAGTATCAGCTCCGGGTGTTATAGGTGAATATGCATTTGTTACCATGAGTATGAGTGAAGAAACTTACCGGGAAAAAGCGTCTCATTTGAATGACATCACCAGCATGATACGTGTCATGTACTGATTCACCTGAGGGAAGCAAAGATAGGGCGGCTGTCAATGTATGGACCGTTCTAAAAAAGGCCTGTATACAGAGGATTTGTATGATACTGTTCAGATAAATCTTCTTCGGTTAAGTTGGGCATTTTTAATCGCGTGAAAGTAACGCAGATAGGAGCCGATATGAAATATATCATTATACTGGGCGATGGGATGGCGGATGAACCAATTGAAGAATTAGGAGGTAAAACACCTCTGGAATATGCGAAAACCCCTTCCATGGATTTGTTAGCGGAGGAGTCGGAAGTCGGTTTATGCCATACCATACCGGAGGGAATGAAGCCCGGCAGTGATACCGCTAATTTATCCGTGTTGGGCTATAATCCCAGACAGTATTACACGGGACGTTCTCCCCTGGAGGCTTTAAGTATCGGTGTGGATATGAAGTCTTCTGACATAGCCCTGCGGTGTAATTTGGTTACGGTATCCCAGGATAACGTTCCCTACGCGGAAAAGACCATAATAGACCACAGTTCCAGTGAGATCTCCACAGAGGATGCAGCAGTTTTACTGGAAGCTGTGAGAGGGGAACTGGAGGATTGTACTTATAAATATTATTTGGGAACCAGCTACCGCCACCTTACCATTTGGGACAAGGGTGAAGTTGTTGAACTTACGCCGCCCCATGATATCTTAGGAAAGGTAATCGGGGAATACCTGCCTGAGGATGCATATCTGAAGGATATGATGCAGCGAAGCTATGACATATTGAATAACCATCCCCTTAATATCGAACGAGCTAAGAAGGGACTTAATAAAGCTAATTCTATCTGGTTTTGGGGAGCGGGGACCAGACCAAGTCTTACTTCCTTTGAAGAAAAGTTCGGTAAAAAAGGAGCAATGATATCGGCCGTTGATCTTCTAAAAGGGATTGCGGTAGGAGCCGGAATGAAAGTTGTGGAGGTAGAAGGGGCAGACGGTACTCTTCATACTAATTATAATGGAAAAGCTATGGCGGGTGTAAAAGAATTACTTGAAAATAATTACGATTTTGTATATATTCATATAGAAGCACCCGATGAGATGGGTCATCAGGGCAGCATTCCGAATAAAATAAAAGCAGTAGAGTATTTAGATGAAAAAGTGATCCGGGTGGTAAAAGAACAGATGGATTTGAGCCAGGTTCCATACAGAATGCTAATTATGCCAGATCATCCGACACCGATTCATTGCCGTACCCATACCAGCGATCCGGTTCCTTATATGCTTTATGACAGCGGGAAGGAACGGAAATATTCCTATCAGTACAATGAAGCGGAAGCGAAAAAAAGCGGTAATGTTGTAAAGCATGGCTATGAAATAATTAATAAATTGTTTGAATCATAATTTGTGACTATTATCACTGCGGTTTTAGTTTCTGAACCGTATCCTGATTCATATAAGATTAATTTAAAAATAGAACAACTTCAGACTGTGGGCGGTGACCGCAGATTCGAGCAAAAATGAAAATAGGAGGCAGCGTATGCTTATTGTTAAAAAGTTCGGTGGAACATCGGTAGCCGATAAAGAA
>JAEZSL010000154.1 GCA_023443925.1 Bacillota bacterium
AACGTGAACTGCGCGATACACAGGATGCACTTGATGTGCTAAAAAAAGCCATCAGCATTCTTGGAAAATAACAGAAGCCATATATCTTGAGGTTTCTGAAAAGACGGAAGCAGCTAAAAAAGAAAACGGCCAGGTTTCCGTCTCTGGGATGCTGAAAATACTAGGCGTTTCACGGTCAGATTACCGTGGGTGGCTGAAACACATGCCTTCTGATATGCAAAAACGAAAGGAGGCTATGAAAGCCAAAATCAAGGATATCTATGTGGATTCGAAACAAAACTACGGAGCACCCAAAATCACCAAGGAACTACAAAAAGGCGGAGAAATCATCTCGGAACGTACCGTTGGTAAATATATGAGAGAAATGGGAATAAAAGCGCAATGGGTAAAACCATGGACCATCACAACCAAAGATTTCGATTTTAGCTACGAACTACAGAATATCCTGAATGAACAGTTTAATCCTGACGCCCAAATGCCATTTGGTGCAGTGATATTACCTATATCTGGACAAGAGACGGTTTCGTCTATCTGACCAGTATTCTCGATTTATTTTCCAGAAAAATCATCGCTTGGACTCTTTCCAAAACAATGGAGGTAAGCTGTGTGATTGATACAATAAACAAGGCAAAAGTAAGGTGTAATACAGATTTACCACTGATTCTACATAGTGACCGAGGAAGTCAGCCTTACTATCTTACTACTAAGATTTTTTACACAATCATGGTAAAAGTCAACCCCATAAAGGGTTTCTTTTGTTAAATCGACTCAGTATCGTATCTGAGACTGGCTGTTCTTCAAAGCTTATTGTATGCAGTGTACTGAAGGTGAAGATCAAGAATAAGTTTTCAACAATCTCATCATCAGAGCAATCAAATAGTTCTTTTATTATCAAGGTACCGAATATTACATTTATGGAGTATTCGGTCTGGATGCTTTGTCATAATAAACAGAAAAATCTTCCTCGATAATGAACAGAAACATTTCATCTGCAAATATCTTCCCCATGATTTTTCAAAGCATTTCGTTCACGTTCCGTAATATTAACAAAACTATCGTCTAAAGATATATGCTGACCACCATTTTCATTAACTTATAATAGGATGTAATGTTTATTTACTGTAAAATATAAATTTTCAAGGTGCTATTTGATAGGGATTATGACTCCAATATCATAGTATCACTATAAATAAAATTGGATTCTACAAATAATTGTTATACTTCCATTATGATATATTAAATATCAGAAAAGACTTATTAATTGCAATTATATACCAATAACTTACAATTATCAACTTATTACTCTATTATTAGAGAATTAAATTCATTAGATTACACTGGTAGTATTTCTTTCGACTATATACTGAAGTAATAAAGATGTTCAAACGGTTATGCGAGATAAACTCCTTGGTACGACTTTGAATCTTTACACGGGTTTTCTGGGCAACATTACTGTTTTGCATGATATTACGCTGTGTGAGTCCACCACCTGTAAGAATTATAATTTCATGGTAGTTGGTCATAAATGACATTCTTATAATGTATTAGCCTCAGTTTACTGTATTCATGCATTATAAGAAATATTAAATGAAAAGTGATTTTCCATAATAGTAGAAAAATGATTTTAAGATGAATTATAGTTAGGATTATTCATGGGCGCAAATCGGTCGGATTATATACGGATTCTAAGAATATACCGGCTCAGAAATGTTATAAAAAATGTGGATTTGAAATAACTGATACAATAATACGTAAAATGGCAAACGGCAAAAACATAAACCGCATAAAAATGGAGGTAACCCTTTAAGTTTACCACCCACCCATTCTGGACAATTATATACAAATATTCGCACCACTAGCAATACCCTAAATAATACCGTGTGTTTATAATAGAGGTATCATAATATGGGAGGGTGTTGTTACCTATGAAATATGGATATTTTGATAATGTTAAAAGGGAATATGTAATTGATAAAGTGGATTTACCCACTTCCTGGACCAATTATTTAGGTGTGAAAGATATGTGTGCGGTTGTAAACCATACGGCCGGAGGCTATCTGTTTTACAAGTCCCCGGAATATCACCGCATTACAAGGTTTCGGGCAAACAGCGTACCGATGGACCGGCCGGGACATTATGTCTATGTCCGGGATGACGAAACCGGAGATTTCTTTAGCATATCCTGGCAGCCGGTAGGAAAATCTCTGACCAAAGCTAGTTATGAATGCCGGCATGGACTGTCCTATTCGAAATATTCCTGCGAATACAAAGGGATTAAAGCAGAGCAGACCTTATTCATACCCATTGCCGATCCGGTGGAGCTTTGGGACGTAATGGTTAAGAATAACGGGGATACTCCCAGAAATTTAAGCGTGTTTTCTTACTGTGAATTCTCTTATCACCATATTGATATGGATAACCGGAACTATCAGATGAGTAATTATGCGGCCGGTTCTTCCTATAAAAATGGTGTAATCGAACATGATCTCTTTTACGAAGAATTCGGCTATCAATATTTTACCGCCAATTTTGAACCCGACAGTTTTGACTGCCTTCGGGATAAATTTATCGGCCCCTACCGGACAGAAAGCAATCCTCTTGCAGTGGAAAAAGGCATCTGCGGCGGAAGCTTTGAAAAAGGAAATAACCACTGTGGTTCCCTGCAAAAAAAGATATCATTAAAACCAGGGGAAGAAGTAAAGCTTTTATTTATGTTAGGAGAAGGCAATCGGGAAGCCGGTTACCAAATGAGGGAAAAGTATTCGGATTATAAAAATGTAGAGAAAGCCTTTCAGGAACTGGCAGCGTTTTGGGAAGAAAAGCTTAGTAAACTTCAGATTCAGACGCCTAGTGAAGGTATGAATACTTTAATTAATATCTGGAATCTGTATCAGGCTGAAATTAATGTCATGTTTTCACGGTTTGCCTCTTTTATAGAAGTAGGCGGCAGGACAGGACTTGGTTACCGGGATACAGCACAGGATGCCATGACGGTTCCCCATTCTAATCCCGAAAAATGCCGTCAGAGACTGGTGGAACTCCTTAGAGGCCTGGTATCTACAGGTTATGGTCTTCATTTATTCCAGCCGGAATGGTTTGATCCGGACACGGAAGTGAAACCCTTTAAATCTCCTACGGTAATTCCCACACCAAATAAAAATGATATGATACATGGCATTGAGGATGCCTGCTCCGATGACGCCCTGTGGCTGGTTAGTTCCATTGTGGAGTATGTTAAGGAAACCGGAGAATTTTCTTTTCTTTCAGAAGAGCTTACTTATGCGGATAAGGGAAGCGGTACCGTATACGAGCATATGAAGAAAATACTGGATTTCTCTGGGGAACAAGTGGGGAACAGCGGAATCTGCAAGGGACTTCGGGCAGACTGGAATGACTGCTTAAACCTGGGAGGCGGAGAGAGCGCGCTGGTATCCTTCCTGCATTATTGGGCCTTAGGCAATTTTTTGGAGGCAGCAAAATATTTAGGTAACACAGAAGATGTAAATAAATACACCGCCATGCGGAAACGTGTAAAAGAAGCCTGTGACCGTGAGCTTTGGGATAAGGATTGGTATATCCGGGGAATAACAAAAAAAGGCAGAAAAATTGGTACCAGTGAGGATAAGGAAGGTAAAATCCACCTGGAATCCAACGCCTGGGCTGTTTTATCCGGTGCGGCAGATCAGGAAAAAGGAATCAAAGCCATGGATAGTATTCATAAGTATCTCTATACTCCCTACGGTATTATGTTAAATGGGCCGTCATATACTGTGCCGGATGAGGATATTGGTTTTGTAACAAGGGTTTACCCGGGACTAAAAGAAAACGGAGCTATTTTCAGTCATCCCAATCCCTGGGCATGGGTGGCGGAATGCAATCTTGGCAGAGGAGACAGGGCTATGGAGTTTTATGATGCCCTTTGTCCTTATAATCAGAATGACATGATTGAAATCAGAGAAGCGGAACCTTACTCCTACTGTCAGTTTATTATGGGCAGAGACCACACGGGATTTGGAAGGGCAAGACATCCCTTTATGACGGGAACCGGCGGCTGGGCTTATTTCGCCGCAACCAGGTACATATTGGGGATAAGACCACAGTTTGACCGTCTGGTAATTGATCCCTGTATTCCGGCCGACTGGAAGGAATTCCAGGTAAACAGAGAGTGGCGGGGTGTTCGGTACGATATTACAGTTCGAAACCCGGACGGAGTCATGAAAGGTGTAAAATCCATTACTTTAAATGGTATAGAAGTCGATGAAATACGATTCGGGCAGCCGGAGGGGTCTGACAGTGGTACCGGAGGCAGTAAGGAATTTACTAAAACACAGGATAGCAGTATTGACTTCTCAAAAACACAGGATAGCAGTATGGAATTTTTAACAACGCAAGACAGCAGCAAGGAAAACTCCGGAAAACAGGAGAGTGTTATAAATAAAATTATAGTCATCATGGGATAGATTTCGTAATCAAAGGAGGTTGCAGGATGATAAAGTTTGGTACAGGCGGCTGGAGAGCCATTATAGGAGAAGATTTTACCAAATCAAACATACAGAAGTTATCAAAAGCTCTGGCAATGAAAATGCTAAATGAGGGTGTAACGGAAAACGGAATTGCAATTGGTTATGACAGGCGTTTTCTCTCTAAGGAAGCCATGCGGTGGGCCGGTGAAATATTTGCGGCAGAGGGAATTACGGCCTATCTGATTAACCGTTCTTCCCCGACACCTCTTATTATGTATTATGTCATGAAGCACGAGCTGTCTTACGGTATGATGATTACCGCCAGCCACAATCCGGCAATCTATAACGGAATTAAGGTATTTACCTATGGAGGCAGGGATGCGGATGAGCTTCAGACCCAGGATATTGAAAATTATATTTCCGACGTGTCGGAGGATGAAGTGAAGGGAATGGAATATGAAAAGGCGGTAGAGTCAGGACTTATCCAGGAGATAAACCCACTAAACGAATACCTGGATAATATTATTAACAGTATCGACATGCAGGCCATTAAGGACCGTGGATTGCGGATTGCACTGGACCCCATGTACGGAGTCAGCGAGACCTCCTTAAAGACCATTCTTTTAACGGCAAGATGCGAAGTGAATACCATCCATGACCGCCATGATACCTTATTCGGCGGGAAACTTCCGTCACCTTCGGCACAGACCTTAAAAAGCCTGAAAAATTATGTAACGGATCACAATATGGATATCGGCATAGCTACGGATGGGGATGCGGACCGGATCGGGGTCATTGATGATACGGGCAGATTTCTTCACCCCAATGATCTTATGGTGGTACTGTATTATTACCTGGTGAAATATAAAGGCTGGCATGGTGCCGTAGTAAGAAATATTGCTACCACCCACATGTTAGATAAAGTAGCCGCAAGCTTTGGTGAAAAGTGCTATGAAGTTCCCGTGGGCTTTAAATATATCTCTGCCAAAATGCAGGAAACCAACGCCATTATCGGCGGAGAATCTTCCGGAGGCTTAACGGTCAGAGGCCATATTAACGGGAAGGACGGCATCTATGCGGCGGCACTGCTGATTGAAATGATTTCGGTAACCGGCAAGAATTTATCCCGTATCATAAATGAAATTGAACAGGAATGCGGTTCCATCTATATGGAAGAGAGGGATTATAAATTTAACCAGGAGAAAAAGGAAGAAATTTATCAGACCCTTCTTGTGGATAAATGCCTGCCGGATATACCCTTCCCGGTGGATAGAATCTCTTATCTGGACGGCTGCAAAATCTATTTTAAAAACGGAGGCTGGATCATTGCCAGATTTTCCGGAACGGAACCGCTTCTGCGTATCTTTTGTGAGATGCCAAAGCCAGAGGATGCCATAAAACTATGTGAAATATATGAAGAATTTTTTAATTTGAATAACAGAAACAGTAATGAGCAAAAAAGAATGGTTATATAAATGAGATTATATAAAAGAAGAGAATGGTAAATTTTCACTTTTACAGGGGGTCCTAAAACATGAAAAATTCTGATAATAATTATGGAATAATTACAAACGCTTTATTGTAATTTTAACTCAAGATTTAAGATGCTTTTTAACAAAAAATATACTCCCGGGAGATAAGGCTGCCTGTATTGATAGAAAGGCAGCCTCTCAGTTTGATATCCGGAGGCTCATAAGTTATAATCCAGCTTAATTAAGTTGGAAATTATTTCTTTTTATTAAAGGTTAAATATGTTATAATGGAAAAAGAAAAAAGAAAGTATAATGAGGGTTGTATATTTGCTTTAGATTCAAGCCATATAACGTGGAATGTGAAATAAGCTTGCTTAAAATATGATACAAAGATGTAACGATGGGCTGTTCTGACGGATGGCCCATTTTTTCCTTATACAATAAATTTCATATAAATCCATGCAAATCACTTGCCCCCTTGCGATACTTAGAATAGCATGTTTAAGCCAATACCCATACAAATCTCAAACTCCGCTTACGATACCGGTAAAACAAAATAGACTATAATGTACATTCTACATACAGGAGGTTCTTTTATATGAAGCACATGAAAAAGGAGCAAAAATCAAAAATTCTGAAAAAGCCTATTTCCTTAAGGAGAAGACTGCTCTTTCTGGTGGTTATCTGCTGGATTGTACCGGTTACCATAATCTTTTTATTTATGACACTGTATTACCGGAAAAGTGTTATGGATAAAACAGAAACCTTAATGGAAGAAGGGCTAAAAAATTTTGCCTCTTTTCATGCCCAGAAAATCGATGAGGCCATTGTCATATCCAAGAAAACCTCTTATGAATTAATTATTGAAAAGGCCTGGAAGAAATATAAGGCCGGGATTATTACCGATGCCCAGTTTTACAGAGAAATCAACGGTAACCTGAAAAGTAAATATTATAACGATAACCGGTTTATTATATCTGTGTTTTATCTGTCGGAGGAGCCGGACAGACTTTACTACACCTCTAGAATGCCTACGGGTTACATCAATCACTATTACGATTCTGTGCGGACAAAGGCCAATGAAATTACCGCACAGGATACTTCCGATGCCCATGTTAAGATTGTAAACGGAAAAATCTATATTATCCGCAATCTGTATACCACCACGAACTATACTAAATTTGGTACCCTGGTACTGGAATTAAATACAAGTAAATTATTTGAGGGTTTTGCCCTTAATAAAGATTATGAACTTGGTTTCTTTATCGATGATACTGATTCTATGGTGCTTTATGATTCTTCTGATAAGGAGGGTTCCATGGATTCGCTTATTAATAAATTAAAAGCAAAATATAATCTTAAATTCAACCGGAAGATAGATCAGGTAGATGACAGTATCTACACCTCCCTGATCTATCAACAGAAATTTGATGATTATCATCTTGGTGCCGTACTGATCGCAAATAAAAACACGATTTACTCCGAACTGGCGGCTTTAAGTTATATTGTAATTATTATCTTCCTGGTTATCATTCCGGTATTTATTTATATGCTTATATTTATTGCCAGGCAGATTACAGCTCCCATGGGAAGGATGATTGATGCTTCCAGAGAAGTGGAACAGGGAAAAATCGGTATGCAGATCGAGGGAGACCCCATGCCGAATGCAGAGTTTTCCTATCTTTCCGATTCCTTTAACCGCATGTCCAGCGAAGTAAAGTATTTATTTGATTATGCCTATAATGAAAAGCTGGCCAGAAAGGAAGCCAAAATAATTGCATTGCAATCCCAGATCAATCCCCACTTCCTGAATAACACTTTAGAAATGATGAACTGGCAGGCCAGAATGGCAGGGGACGTACCGGTGTCTAAAATGATTGAAGCCCTTGCTACTTTACTAGACTACAGTATGGACCGCTCTAATAAAAAGCTCATTAATCTGGCGGAAGAGCTGCGGTGTGCCGATGCTTACTTTTACATAATATCCATGCGTTTCGGTCAAAGACTCCGGGTGGAAAAGGAAGTAGACCAGGAACTAATGCAGTTTCAGGTGCCGCAGCTGATTCTCCAGCCGATTCTGGAAAATGCGGTGGTTCACGGCATTGAAGCGGTAAAAAGCGGCACCATTAAGCTGAAGGTATTTAAAGAAAACGGTAATGTTATTCTCCAGGTTATAAATTCCGGTAAAATCATGACGAAGGCCGATGAGGAGAGAGTACGGGATATACTGGAAGGAAAAACAGGAAGTATAGCAGCCGGTAAAGGAAAACACATCTCCCTGGGTATCCGCAATGTGAACGAAAGAATCAAACTGATTTACGGAGAGGAATATGGACTGACTATATTGCCCTATGATGAGGTCGATACGGTATCCGCCATTACCATTCCGTTTGAGATTCCCCTGGATTCCGAAAAGGGCAAACTATTGAACACCTTGCTAAACAGTCCGAATCATAAGTAAAATACTTAAATAAACAAAGGGGTATAACGGCCGGAAAGCTTTTATTTCCCCGTGTTAGCGTTGTTTTGTAAATGAATGTTAAATATAGCAAGATTGAACAAATAATGTCAAGATGAACAAATGTATTTTGTAATAATTGTTAGTATAATAGACTCATACCAATGAGAGGTTAAAATCTCACAAAG
>JAEZSL010000178.1 GCA_023443925.1 Bacillota bacterium
GAAGTAGATACGGTAAGTGGGGCTACAGAAAGTTCCAAAGCAATTATTTCTGCTGTAGACGATGCGCTTGATAAAGCCGCTAAATAGAAAACGGAGGACAATATATGTTACATAATAAGAAAAAGAAATTTTCATGTTTAATATTAGTAATGGCTATGATATTTACATCTTTAACCGGCTGTGCTGCAAAAGGCGAAAAATATGATGTTGTAGTGGTAGGTGCGGGAGCGGCCGGACTGGCTGCAGCCATAGAAGCTGCCGATGGCGGGGCTAAGGTTGCCGTAATCGAAAAAATGCCTATGGCAGGTGGAAGTACAATTTTATCAGCTGGTATTGTATATGCAACAGGTTCTGAGCTTCAGCAAAAAGCTGGCGTACAGGATTCCGTTGATGATTTGGTAAATTATTGGAGTGAGAGAGCAGAGGGAAAAGCAGATGAGGCTTTACTCAGAACCGTAGCCGAAAAATCCGGTGATACCATTAATTGGCTGGTAAATGATATAGGCGTCGAATTTGGAGATCCTGTTCCTGCCGGTACCAGTCCTGTATTAAGGGCACATATGGCAGTGGATGGCGGTAACGGTATTATTGCACCTATGAAAAAATATGCCGAAGGTAAAGGTGTTCAGTTCTTTTTCGAAACTACGGCTACGGAACTGATTACCAGCAAGAAGGGTGAAGTAACTGGAGTCAAAGCTGTTGGCAAGGATGATAAAAAGCTTACATTTAATGCAAACTCGGTTATTTTGGCAACAGGTGGTTTTGACAGAAATGAAGAATTAATGCAGAAGTATGCAGCAGAAGCGGTAGGAGAATCAACTTATGTAGCAGTAGGCAATGTAGGTGACGGTTTAAAGATGGCTGAGAAAGTGAATGCTTCTATTGTTGGTAATGGTAGTGTAATTGGATTTAAAGCAGTAGAGGGTGAGCTGAATCTTGAATCTGAAATCAGTTCTTTAATGTGGAGCCCCTACCTGTTGGTAAATAAAGAAGGTGAGCGATTTGTAAATGAATCTTCCGATTATCCAATCATTCACGAGGCACTGTTAAAACAAACTGATTTACGTGCACTTTTAATTTTTGATGCCACTACCTATAATCCTCTACTTGATCAAGCGGTTGAAAAGGGAGAGGCTTACGCTGCTGATTCCTTAGAGGAACTTGCGGATTTGAGTGGTGTTAACAAAGATAAGTTATTAGAAACTGTTAACGAATATAATCAAATGATAGCTACAGGTGAAGATACCTCCTATGGTAAAGTCCTCACAGGTCATACTCCTATCGAAACACCAAAATATTATGGAGTAAAGATCATTGCTGCTTCAATCGGAACCATGACAGGTATTAAGACTGATACAAGTGCTCATGTGCTTGACCTTAATGGTAATGTTATTCCTAACTTATATGCTGCCGGTGAGGTGGCAAACGGAACATTTTTCTATAAGGTATATCCTGCAAGTGGTACCTCAATTCAGATGTCCCTTAGTCTTGGCAGGATTGCTGGTGAAAATGCATCAAAAGGTGCAGAAAAATAAATCTATAGAAAGAAATAAATCTATAGAAAAGTAAGGGATAAAAAGAAAAGCGTAAAATAGTGAAATAATTAAAGGGTATTAATAAGTAAATTGTATATAAATATTATTACCTAAGTTAATACTGAATTAATAAATTAACACAATTAAATATGGTGGGTAGAGCATTTGGAGTAGAAAGTTCTATTTAAGGCGCAGGAGATTTAACTTCTGCGCCTTAACAACATTTTTTCTAATTGTCATAGTATATAAATAGTATAATAAATTTGAGGGTATCCATGTATATTCATGTAATCCAGCAAGACGATACGATCGAAAGCATAGCAAACATGTATGGTATATCTCCTGAAAGATTAGTCATGGAAAATGACATAAGTAATCCGGATAATCTGACGGTCGGTGAAGCACTTCTAATTCTAATTCCCAGTCAAACTTACCTTGTACAAAACGCAGACACCCTGGAGAGTATTGCCCTGGCATATGGAACAGATGTAATGGAACTGCTTAGAAATAATCCGGATGTATCAAATAGAGAACTTTATATCGGTGAGGAACTGGTTATAAAGTATGAGAATGGGAGAACAGCGGCAATTAAGACAAATGGATTTGCGTACCCATTTATTGAACGGGAAACACTTAGAAAAACCTTACCTTATCTGACTTACCTTACGGTTTATTCCTATCAAATCATGCCAAATGGCAATCTGATTGAGATTGATGATATGGAAATCGTACAGATTGCAAAAGAATTCGGGGTAAAGCCTATTATGTATGTTGACGCACCTCATGAAGGAGAAGATGTTGATACGGAAATAGCGCACAACCTAATTAACAATACGGATATAAGGAATACCTTTATAGATAATATCCTTAGAAATCTCCGCAGTAAAGGCTATTATGGAATTAATATTGATACACCTTATGTACATCCGCTGGATCGGGAAGGCTATGTGGGCTTTATGACTGATTTAACAAATTTGTTAAACGCGGAAGGATATTCAGTTACGATTACCATAGCACCCAGCACTTTTGAGGTCTCCACCGGAATTATATATGCCGGGGTTGATTATACCGGATTGAGTCAGGCAGCAAACAGTGTATTATATCAGCTGACCTATGCCTGGAGATACCCCCGCAACATGCCAATCAGCGTGCTGCCTTTTGATGCAGTGATACATACATTGGATAATGCAGTTTCAATGATTTTGCCTGAAAAATGTGATTTAGGTATTTCAATTGTCGGTTATCTTTGGGAATTTCCTTATTTTGCAGCAGTAACGTATGCCAACTTTATAAATTATAACTCTGCCATGGATTTAGCAAATGACGTCGGTGCTTCCATTCAGTTTAATGAACCTTCCCGCTCGTCTTATTTTCAGTATGTGGATGGCGACCGTGAATATATTGCATGGTTTAAAGACAGCAGAGTGTTGTATCCATATCTGGAATATGTGAAAAGCAACGGCTTACAGGGGCTGACTATATGGAATATAATGTACTTTACCACGAATATCTGGCTGTTAGTAAATGCACAGTTTGGAATTGTGAGAGAATAAACAAAGTAGTACGAAAGTAAGACTTTGTTAAATTGATGATTTAATATTTAATAAAAACAGGCATGCAATTACTTAGCTTTAATTCTAAATAATTGCATGAGTATATCATGAGTAAAGAATTCTTTTTAACCAAAAAAACTAATACAAAAAGGATGTCCCACGGGATCAATAAAGATAGAGTAGTTATCGGAATATTGAACGGATGCGAGGGCAGCACCGCAGGCAAGAACATGATTAATAACCGCTTCTTTTTCATCAGGCGATGAGGAGAAGTCTAAATGTGTCATCTGCTGCTGCTTTCCCTTTTCATTTGGCCATACTGGTGGAATATAATCCTCTGTCTCTTGAAACAGCAGACATATGTGTTTATCCGGAGAGATAACGGCAAGCCATTCTTCATCAAACCGCTTTTTTTCCCATCCCAGTAAGGCAGTATAGAAATCAGCCAAGGCCTCTTGATTTGGACAATCCAGTGTTATTGACGCAAAATTAATAGTTGGTGTAGTCATGAATAGTACCTCCTAAATAGCTAGATTTTATTTCCAATTCTATTCTATCATATAAACAAATGTTCTGCCATATAATTTATCGTTATATTGATTAAGTTCCATTTTATATCGGTATTAGACTCCATGTGATTGTATCAATCCGGAGAATAAGGTATAATGTGAAAAAAATAAACTTAAGGAGGCTGCCATGAACCGTTTAAAATTTGTACAAAATGTACTTGTTATTCTGCTCCTGCCCATGCTTTTACTTACTCTAAGTGCCTGTTCGAAAAAAGGTGTTATTTCCGGTACGCCTGCCGGAACGGTGTCTACTTCTGATTCATTATCTTCTGAGACATCAAATGAGAATCCTTTACAGTCATCCTCTGGCTCAAATACGAATGATAATCAAACGAACAGTGAAGCTTCTTCTAAAAATTATAAGATGGAACTTTATACAGAAACACCGAATAAAAACAGCTCAATTAAAATCCAATATCCTTTCTTCACAGGTGAAGGGTTTGATGCCTTAAATAAACTGATTTATGATAAAGTGCAAAGTTTTGCCCAAGTCGATACTTCTCTATTCCCGGCTAATACCGGTTTGACCATTGATTATGAGTCTGCTGTTACCCTGCAAAATAATAAGATAGTAAGCATGATTTTCTGGGGATACAGTAATGTTGAAGGAAGTGCATATCCGGTCAACAATCTGATTCCGCTGAATGTCGACTTACAGACCATGAAAGAAGTTACACTTAAAGATTTATATACGACCAATGCAGATTTTGAAAAGGTGTTTTTTGATAAAGCCTTTTTCCCCACAGATCCAAATACTTCATATGACAAAACTACTTTTAAGGATATGTTAAAACTTCAATCACCGGAATATCAAACAGTCGACCCATTTAGCATACCGGATAATGTCACCTTTTTTCTTAAACCTGATGGCATTGTACTCAGTTTACCGGCAATACATGCAACCGGGAGTGATCATTTGGAAGCGCAGCTTAAATATAGCGATATTCAGCAGTTTTATATACCAAGTCAGAACTATTGGGAGAATAAATAAGATTTGTAAGTATAATTATTCTACTCATAAACTTATAACATTAATAATTAAAATAATCGGCCCGGAATATTTTGTCCCTGGCCGATTATTTATGTTTAGAGCCTGGGAACTATTATCAAAGCTTTCTGATTTGAGTTTATAAAGATATAGGGATACAGATAGTGAGATTTATAGCTAAAGCCGCTTAGACATAACTCTAAGTGTTTGAGAATTAATTTGGTTCATTCCGCTTGCATTATTTGGGGGTAAAGGGATGAATCTCTTTTTTTATTTATACAGTTTTTAATAAATGGTAATTTATACAATTTTTCATAATTTATCAGGAAATATTTATTGAAAATATCCAATAAAAAGTCATCATATAGTTTATAAAAAGTTTAGAAAACGTTTAGATAAATAAACTTGACATTGACAGAGCTCTAAGTGATATCATCAGCCTTAAGCATAACCTGGAACTATCAATTCCTATTTAATATTCAGGAAGGATGCTGTTAATAGTACATCTTTATTAGTAATGGGAGCGGGATCCCAATGCCGCAGATATGGCATGATGACTGGAAGTATAAAAATGAAAAGGAAAGGCAGCCACGATGTGATTTTTCACATACAATACCGTGGCAGTATCCCCTGTACAGGCTGGGATACTAGATGGGTGTAAACTATGAAGAAGAATTGGACCTCAGCAGATATATCTTCACAAAAAGGCCGCTCGGTAATTATTACCGGTACCGGTGGAATCGGTTATGAAACAGCTTTGGCAATGACCCGCGTTGGAGCGGAAGTGATTATGGCCGGACGGAATAAGGATAAAGGTGAAGAAGCTATAAGAAAAATCAACAAAATAAATCCAGCCGGAACGATACGTTTTGAACAGCTCGATCTGGCAGATCTCAGGTCTGTAAAAGCCTTTGGTGAACGGATAAGATCACAGCGTAAAAGTTTGGATATATTAATTAACAATGCGGCGGTAATGAATCCGCCACAGCGTTTGGTTACAAAAGATGGATTTGAAATGCAGATGGGTACTAATTATTTTGGACATTTTGCCTTAACGGCACATATGCTCCCTCTTTTAAAGAATGGAAATAACCCCAGGGTGATTACTATGAGCAGTATTGCCCATCTTTCAGGAGCCATAGATTTTGCAGATCTTCAATCAGAACACAATTATAAACCAATGGTAACCTATTCACAGTCAAAGCTCGCCTGCCTGATGTTTGCACTTGAACTACAGCGGCGAAGTGATGCATCGGGCTGGGGAATTACGAGTATAGCCGCACATCCGGGTATTTCAAGAACGGAATTGATACCGAATGGAGCCGGAAAGAACAGCGCAGCAGGAATTGTACGGCGTTTCTTAGGGCCGGTTCTCTTCCAGCCGGCCGCTCATGGAGCATGGCCTCCTCTTTATGCTGCGGCGGCAGAGGATGTAATCGGTGGTAATTATTACGGCCCTTCTAAAATGAGAGAAACAAGAGGATATCCTGCAATCGCAAACATTGCACCGCAGGCGAAGGATGCCAAGGCTGCTTTAAAACTCTGGGAAGAATCTGTAAAGCTGACAAAGGTAGAGTTTAATTAAGGGTTTCTTCGTACTCGTCCGGGCTATTCCTCTATTTCTTTTTCTAAAAATAGACTGGATAAAGATGAGCCGTCATCCGTATCATACAGAGCAATTTTCAGATCGATGATATTTAAGTTTTTCTTTAAGTTATCGATTTGATTTAAAACAGTTTTACGGTGTTCAATCATTATCTGTTTTCTCTGTGCAGAGGTTTCCTGCCCTTGCATAGCTAAGTCAATATATCTTTTAATATCTTTGACCTGCATGCCGGTGTTCTTTAAGCAGCAGATAAGTTTGATAACATTTAGGTCTGAATCACTAAACTGTCTATTTCCGGAGCGATTCCTTGATACAAAAGGTAAGAGTCCTTCTTTGTCGTAGAACCGAAGGGTATAGGGGGAAATATTGCAAATATTAGCTACTTCATTTATGGTATACATTATTTTACAACTCCTTGTGAAAGATTATATAAAGAACTAAATTATATAATGGTACATTATTTTTAAGTACCACTTCGACTTGGCTTGAACTCTAAGTGATATTACCAGTATAAACTGGATTTTCAGAATTTACAAGATTTGTTTGTACTGGTTTATGAATTGCTTTGTTTTGCATTATAAATAATGTTGTAAAATACCAGCGGCTGGTGTCTGTACTTTAATCAAGTCCCGGAGGAAAAGAATTCTTTTCCTCCGGGACTTATAGGTTTTAAGCTTTTACAATAGTTGCAGCATAAGGAAAAGCTCATATAAGACCTGTCGGCTAAAGTATTGGCTGGCAAACCGCAGTCGTTATTTATTCGCCTCTTAAACTCTCAAAAGTATTGTAAATATCAACTGTTCCATACCCCCAATCCCGATTGGGATAGGTTAGGGAGGTGCTGCGTTTTACACCCCGAATTAAATACTTTTTGACCTGATAGGTATCCATGGAGCGGTCATTGCCTTTTATAATTCCCCATTCCAGCAGCATAGCGGAAATACCTGTCATATAGGCAGCAGAAATGCTGGTACCGGAAACCAGTCCAAATTGGTTGTCAGGCAGAGGCGCATAGATATCTACACCAGGTGCCGCTAAATCCGGATTGATTTGATTATACCGGGTATAACCTCTGCTGGCTTCCAAAAACAGGCTTTGATTGACCGGGTTATATGCGGTTGACGTAATAACGGATAGGTTATTTCCGGGATCTGTTATAGTAGTATATTGATTTGGTAATAGAAAATAGGTTTCATCGGAGATAAAACCCCGTATGGGCAGCCATATGTGAAAACCGGAAGTTATTTTGGAACCATAAACTCTGAATTTCCATATTCCGGGGGCAGGGTTTTTAAAGCGGATCAGAATTAATTCATCACCTGTTTGGGACTCTACAATGACATAATCGATATATATTATAGTAGTTTCAAAAATAAATCTTATATTCCGGTATTCCCCCATTCGTGCAGGAATACGGGGGATATATTCTCCGGAAGGAGAAAGGATATCAATGGAATAGGTGCCAGGGTTATTCCCCCATATTTCCATGGAAAAGTCATTTTCGTTATTGCCCACTTTTAATTCTACTAAAGTGTTACCAACTGCTTTATCAATTTCGCCAAAAAAATGATGCTTGGCATTACCTTCATTACCGACTGCCGCAACAATAGCAATTCCAACCAGATTTGAATAATAAGCTAAAAGGTCATTTAAAGGTCCTAATCCTTCGTGGCTCCCCTGATTGGTACCCAGTCCGATACAGATAGCAATTGGACGGTTTAATTTTTTGGCGGTATTAACCAAATAGGCAATTCCAAACATTATGTCATTTTCAGAATAACAAATTGCGTTTTCGGGTACACCAAAATATTTTCTTATATATGGTTTTGCAGGTTTTAGCTTAACAACTAAATATTCTGCTAACGGCGTTACTCCGGAAAAGTCTGCCGCTTCATTTGTGTATCCCCCCGCTATGCCGGCCAGGGTAGTACCATGTCCGTATTCGTCAATACTGGGAACGATGCTAAGCGGTATTTCATTTTGAATTGCCGCATTGATTTGATCTTTTGAATATTCCGTACCATAAAAAAAGATATCCGGGGAAGCCTGCATATTTACAATGGTCTGATCCCATATAGAGACAATTCTTGTGGTTTTGTCGGCATACTGAAACAAGAGGTTGAGATAATCAATCCCGGTATCAATAAAACCCAGAAGGACTTCGCTGCCCTTTAAAGACAAGGGAGTATTCCGCAGCTTTGTTACCCCCATTTCATCAAGGCTTAAAATATCTAAAGGGGTGTATAGCTTTGGTATAACGGAATAGGCAGAAGAACCAATTAATCTGTCCGGTATTTTTGAAAGCGGAGCATAGACGGCTGCGTATTTATTATTAATATAGTTAATTGTTTC
>JAEZSL010000240.1 GCA_023443925.1 Bacillota bacterium
CGTATGCCCTTCCTGGCCGCATAGATGGCTGCGCTGGCTCCGGCCGGACCGCCTCCGATTACGAGTATTTCAAAAGGTTCTTTCTTCTCAAACTCCGATATGTCCTGGGTATTCCCTAATTTGCCGAGAATCTCTTCCAGGGTCATACGACCGCCGCCGAATTCCTCACCATTTAAGTAAACCGTCGGTACGGCCATAATGTTTTTGCTTTCCACCTCATCCTTAAAAGCCGCACCGTCAATCATTGTATGGGTGACCGCAGGATTTAGAATGCTCATCAGGTTCAGCGCCTGTACTACGTCGGGGCAATTGTGGCAGCTCAGGCTGATGTAAGTTTCAAAGTGATACTCGCCTTTGAGTTTTTTCACTTGTTCCATTAATTTACTGTCAACTTTGGGAGCTCTGCCGCTTACCTGTAACAGGGCCAGCACCAGGGAAGTGAATTCATGTCCCAGAGGAATTCCCGCAAAGGTAACACCGGTATCTTCACCAATGCGGTTAATGCTGAAACTTGGTGTTCTGGACAGCTTTGCCTGCTCCGTCTTAATTCTTGGAGACAGGGCGGCAATTTCATCAATCAAAGCCGCCATGTCATCTGAGATACTGCCGGATCCGGTACTGACTTTAATCAGCACATCACTTTCCAATAGCTTGAGATACTCTTCCAGTTGACTCCTAATATCGGTATCCAGTATCATATGTTTCACTCCTTAGATTTTTCCTACCAGGTCAAGACTTGGTTTTAATGTTGCTTCTCCTTCTTTCCATTTAGCCGGGCATACTTCATTGGGATTTTTTCTTACATACTGTGCAGCTTTAATCTTATTAATAAGAATGCTGGCGTCACGGCCAATGTTGCCTGCGTTGATTTCTACGGACTGAACGATGCCGTCCGGGTCTATGATAAATGTACCGCGGTCTGCAACACCGTCTGCTTCAATCAGTACATCAAAATTACGGGAAATTGTATGAGAAGGATCTCCGATCATAATATAAGTCAGCTTGCGAATGGCTTCCGAATGATCATGCCATGCCTTGTGGGTAAAATGAGTGTCCGTAGATACAGAATAAACTTCCGCTCCAAGCTGCTTTAAGGTCTCATAATTGTTCTGCAAATCTTCCAGCTCTGTGGGGCACACAAAAGTAAAGTCCGCAGGGTAGAAGCAGATTATACTCCATTTACCTTTAAAATCAGCTTCTGTAACCTCTACAAACTTTCCGTTGTGATAAGCCTGTGCTTTGAATGGTTTTACTTCGGTTCCGATTAATGACATAATAATTTACCTCCATAATTTTAATTTTTGTTTTAAGATTTAACTAATTGATTCATCTATATCAATAATAGTAATTATTATTAATATTATAATATAATAGTCATTCTCTTATGTCAAGTAATATTTTCCAAAATATTTATATATTTTTTACCGCTTGACTAAACTACGGATTTGCATTATAGGGATCGTCTTTCATGTAAAGAGTGCCATTAGAATAATATATGACCGTTAAAACCTTTTTATTTAAGCCAGACTTCAATTTTTTTGTTACTCAAAAAAAGGTTCTTAATTTTGATTTCTCTTTTTCTCGCTAAAAAAGCCGTTACACGGCCTAATGTCGTGTAACGGCTATAACAGCTTCCGCCCCTAACTTACCCTTTGCAGGATTAAATTCTTAATTAAAGCGAATCAACGGATGCCACTTTTTTATAGCGGCACCTTTTACATACTGTGGTCTTACTCCCGTCCTCTGCAATTACCGGATATAATACCTTGATCCTTTTGGTTTTGCATATGGGGCAGGTTCCTCTGCCATGTGAAGGTAAACTCCATAAGGTTTTACCTCTATGCGGCTTTAATGCCATGTTACTCATTCCTTTCACTTAAAAAGTCGTATTCTCTTTTACGATACTCACAATGTTACTATATACAAAGTCAGCCTTAAAAGCTATTACACAAACTCTTCTGTATCAAACTCAAACATCGTATTTTACCTGGCTTAGTATACGCCTGATGCTTTGTTCCGAAAGGAAATACTCCACAGCTAATTCTTCTGCCCTTCGCCCTTCCTGATATTTCTGGTAAATTTCCTTATTTCTTTCCCTTAATAAAATTCTTGTACCGCTCTTTTCTCCCCAGGTCTTCTTTTCCCCATCCTTGCAGGGTATATATAAGTATTCTCCATTAACATATTCCTGTAATAATTTTACCAATTCTTCTGGCAGTATATCCTGTGCCTTAATATATTTCATATTCTCTGCTCCTCTAATTTTTTTCATGTTAGATGAAGCAAAGACCAAAAAAACTGCAGCCTGGCAAACCATGCTGCAGTAAGATTTATAAAAACCCCATATCCGGATCCGAAATAAGGCAGGTGAAAACATACACAAATAAACCTTTTCAAGAGTATAAAGGTTTGTAAAGTGCCATATTATCACCAGCTACTTAAGTATCAGACCTCCGAGCAAAGCATCGCCGACTAATTTATTTGTGGTCTTTGCACGGAGATAAGTTTTCGATCAACAGCCTTTAAGGATTTCATTAGGGTTTCCTCCTGAATAAATATATTTCAATTTGCTATAAATTAGGTTAAGTATAACATGACACATTATTTTTAATCAAGTTCATAAACAGTTCTGTATTGTTTTTAAACAGTTCTATAATATTCATAAACAGTTCTATATTATTTTTAAACTGTCCATCTTTATTTTAATCATAATGATATAATATGCGCAGACACCGTCACGCGTTACGCAGCCGTAATAGTTTATAATATGTACAATAAAATCAAAGCACCGGTAAAATTAGCAATAAAATGAGAAATTGTACTGGCATAAGTATTCTTTGTTTTATTAAAAACAAGGCCGTAGAAAATACTATTACAAAATACAAAAAACACATCATAGGCTACAATGGACGGGGTACCCTGGGCAATATGACCAAATGCAAAGAACAGGGAACTGATGACAATTGAAACAAAAGGACTTGTATATAGCTTTAATTGCTTCTGCATATAACCCCGCCATGCCATTTCTTCAATAAATGCAAAAACGGCAAATTGAATTATCATCAGAAATAAAGTATTCAGTGCAATTATATTCTCGGACCTGCCAACTACATGATCAATATAATCCGGCAGTATTATTTTTGAGACAGCAATACTAATAATATTAATTAAGCTTGGCATAATTATGAAAAGCCAGCTTTTCTTTATATCTGTTATAATGTTTTTTCCGCTTAATCCGATTGGATTACCGAAACGTCTATTCTTTTGGATCATGATAAGAAAAAGTACTGCTCCTGTAACTGTAGCCAAACCTGCAGTTGATAAACCGCTTTTCTTCATATTCAGTAAGGAAGTAAGTGAGAATAAAGCCATAACAGCTGCCGGTGCGAGGCCGGCTATTCTTTTTTTAGATTGTTCCATCGTAAATACTCCTTTTTCTTCTTTTATACCTTGAAGTTATTCTCTAATATAATATTTACTTATAACCAGCTCATAGAAAACTTGGACTTCTAACTCTTACTGATGTATCTTTATTTCTTTACCTTACGATTTATCATCGCTTCAATCTCTTAGTCCCTCCCTTAAGAACCAGTCGACTTATACCGGCTCATGCCAAAACGAAAGACAGCAAAACAGGGAATCAAAAACAGCAAGCTTATTACAGGAAGAAACATAAAAAGTTTGTTCTTTTCTCTATCCAGTAAAAATAACAGCGGATAATATTGAAACAACGCCAGCGGAATCACGTAAGTAAGAAATTTTAATATACCGTTACCGTAAACCGCGAAAGGATACCGGCCGAATTGACGCGCTCCATAAGTAAATAAATTTAAAAACTCCAAACTCTCTACCGTAAAGAAGGTAAACGCTGCATTAATGAGAAATAAACCAAAAAACAAAACACTGCCGCAAAGTATCATCAGACTGAGGGTTATGGCTTTTTCCCAAGTCCAGATAATACCGCTTTTCGGAATTGCATAACACAGTACCAGTACCGCCTGCGCCAATATACCCAGCCGGGCAAAATCTATATTTGGCAGCAGAATCTGTAATATGACGTTTCTTGGCCTTAAGAGGGCCCGGTCAAACTCGCCATTTCCAAGCATGCGGGAAAAAATACCGAATCCTCCCCCAAACATTTCACCCAGAGCAAACGCCATCATCACAACCGCAAAACAGAGGAGTACCTGCCCGTACGTGAAATCATCTACAGCCTTAACCCTCGAAAAAATAAAATATAAGCCAAAGAACGCCGTGAACGATGTAATAAACTGTCCGAAGATAGTTAAAAAGAAAGATGTTTTATACTGCATCTGACTTTTCAGGTTCAAGGCTATAAAATTTAAGTATAGTTTCATATTAGTTCACCTTAACCTCCCTGTACAATTACTTTGTTTAATGCCCGGCTCATGGCAGCCTGCCCGATGAGAAACAGTGCCGCAAACCAAAACATCTGAAGGAAGATCCCCTTCACAGCATCCATGCCGGTTAGATTTCCGCTGTATATTAGAAGCGGCATATTCTGCATGGCTGCAAAGGGAAGCAGCTGAAGCACGGCAAAAACTGGTTCAGGAAAAAACGGTAAAGGAATTATTCCTCCTGATAAAAACGTCGTCACGGCAGTTACAATAATCCGAACTCCCCGCTGTGACATGGTATAGAATAACGAAATGTACATAAGCATTGCAAATGCTACTACTACACACAACGCAAGAACCATGGATATTAAAAATAAGAACAGCTGTGCCACACTAAGGGGCAGGGACATATTATAGGGCTTTGGAAGGACACACGCTATAAACAGTGCAGGCAGACAGTTTAATATTGTAAATGCCACCCGGTTGGCGGCGGACTGGCAAAACCAGCGTCCATATAAGCTCATTGGGCGGACGAGCTCATAAGCAATGGAGCCATTTCCAATAGAGGCATAGATTTCACCATCTGAAAACACCACTGAGAACAGTACGATTAGCGTCTGCTGCATCCATAGATAAGATACTGTCTGTGAAAGCTCCATAGGGAAAACAGTATTGCCTGTACGATAAAGCATAATATAGGCCATAATTTCCATAAAACCCCACACGAATCTGGTGATAACGGAGCCAAAAGTAACTGCGCGGTATTGCAGACTATTAATAAACCGTATGCGGAATACAGAGAGATACATTTTCATATGAGATACTCCTTATTTAAGCCTACAGGCAGCTTCCGCCTGCGGTAATTGTCTTCTGGTAATATCTTACTTTGCTGGTCAGTACTAGTGCGAGGCATACTTAGGATCTGCTTTACGAACGATATCCCCGTATTTTTCTTTTAGTGACTCTAAACCGCTCTGAACCTCCAATGGAATGTCTACAGGAGCAATATAGTTCTTTCCCTTTGGCCCGTAACCCTCAGGAGTATCCGATAATCTGGGGATCTCGCCTGATAAAAGAGCGATATAGCGTTCCATCTCCCACATTCCCAAAGGAACCCAGGCGTATGTCAGCTTATCTTCCCTTGCAACGACATCGACACAATAGGCTGCATAATTGACAATGGTAACCTCCGGCAGGTATTTTCTCAGCCCGGCAGCCATACGAAGCTGCATCGTTGCATCCTGGCTAAGAATGACGGAGTTGAGAGCTATATGGTGCTCTCGTAATAAATCCAGCAGGTAAGTGATGTTATTCCCGCAATTCGTCGAATTACATTCCAAATAATCCGGCTCAAGATTGTATTTGAATTTCAGCTAGTCCTTCAACCGATGTACTGCCTACGTGTTCAATTGAAATGATTTGACCATTTAACACTTGCAGTAATTCATTTTTTATTTTTTCAAATTCCGCTGTCCATGTGTTATCATATGGGACAACAACCACTTTCTTCATAAATTTATCTTCCTATTCCTCGAACAGTTCTGTTTTACAAGCCTCTGGCACCTCATAGGTATAGCTCCTATAAACTGCTCAATTATATACCGGAGCAGATAATGTTTCTTGCCCATTCTTCTGCTTCTCTGGTTTCATCGAATACAAATTCCTGTCCTCTGCAGGCCGACTGAAAATAATTATCTTTCCAGGAATTTGCTGAGTGATATGTAATATTGGTATTACGGAGGGTTTCGGGAAGCTGCCACCTGCTGCGGGTATATCCGGGCTTTGTTAAACGCGTCAGATCATTATACCGTAACAAACCGTAACCCTTCCTTGAACTATCCCAGCTGAGGGTCTCTCTAGCCACGTAAATGCAATTGCTTTTTCGCTGCAATCTTCTTTTTAACGCATGGGGATGGTATTCCAACCACGGCGGAAGTTCCTCCCTTTGATGTGTATGTATGATTTCTTCAATCTGGAGGTAACCATAAATGCACTGCATATCGTCATTTCCTGCATAACGGTGGCTTCCCTTTTCCATATCACAATGCTTAAACCAACCGAAGAACAAAAACAAATCATCTTTCTTTATGTTTTGTTTTTCCAGCACCGTCTGGGCAGCATCTGCCTGTCCAAAACAACCTTTCCAGCCATTCATTCTGGGCAGAGCTTCATATACCAGATCCGGATCCTGATGACAGTTGGTACTCCCATGAAATTCTTTCCATTCATAATAATACACCTTTGAAAAGAGCTGCTTCATCAATTTATCCATAGGATATCCATCTGCCGTCCGTACGTCTTTATAATGCAATTCATCCTCATCCCCTGGAATGGAAAAAGATACATACCTGCCATTTGGCAATATGATACTGGGATAGCCGCCAAAAGATGAATCAAACCCCTTCCTGCTCAATATCACTTTCATACCGCACGTCACACTTTCTAAAAATTCGTCATTAATCATATTATATTTTCATTTTTGGTTATGGAAAAATCGAGCCGTTACATGAGAAGAACACCAAAAGAATTGTAATTTAACACTGCTGTTATTATACTCCATTTTTATCCATTTTGCCAATTTTTTATATTGTAGAAAGGTTTTTTTTACTAAATAAATTATTTAGTACATCTGGAATTATAATATACTTATATGTCAAGCCCATACTTTTTTGTATTCTTATATTTTTTGTAATTCTTATATTTTTTGTAATCTTTGCATTTTTTGTATTCATTGGACTTCACTCATAAATTTCATTTACTGATCAGCGCTTTACTTACGTAATATACCAGCAGCAAATGTTATATAAACTGATTGGATTTCATGTTAACCTTCCATATCAGAATGTTGTGGTTTTTAATTAAAAGAAAAGAAACCAATAAATTAATTACTGATTCCTTTTGCTGATTGCCCATATTCTTCTAGCCTGTCTGCTTAAGATATTTCAATAAACATTCATTTTAACATCTATTCTTGCACACACTCTTTGTGCATATCAAGTTTGTTGTGCGCAAGCACAAACTTGCGGTTGAAAAATTTATTTTTCAACCTAACTCCTATATGTGCGCTTAAGCGCACATATAAATCAAGATGTTGAAAAACTGTATTTCGTTTTTCAACCTAAACACCCGTATAACACTTTTACTTATCGGATACTACTTCCCTTTGTACCTTATCAAGCAGTTCCCAGACATTGTTTCCGATATTACTAACAATAGTTATGCCTATATCCCCATCCAATTTATAAGAACTAACAAAGCTGACCCCGGGGTCACTACCCGTAAAATACGGCATACAATTGGTCTCACAGTTGTTATTCAGCCAAATACCGTAACCATAATTATCGCCATCACCGGTACTATGAATACTTAGCATCTTCATCGTCATATCAGCCGATAGCAGCCGGTTCGACAACAACGCCTGCCAAAAAAGTTCAACATCACCAACCGTAGTAAATGCCCCTCCTGCTCCGGTACCTTTTACATCGACGCTATATATATTTGTATAATATTCCTCCCGGTTTGTATCGTAAATATAGTTATTGGCACAATTAGCCGGCAATCTATCCAATTCATAATATCCGGTGTGATTCATTCCGCAGGTATTAAACACATTTTCCTGCAAAAACCGATCAAAAGATAAATGGGTTTTCGCCTCCATAATTAATCCCAGCATTACATAACCCGTATTATTGTATTGGAATCTTTCTCCCTTCGAATACATCATAGGTTTATCAATAAACAAGGGGAGCAGATCGGCAGAGGTACGTATTTTATAATTGGGATAATCCCTCCACAACTCCTCATATTCATCCATAATGCTTTCATCAAAATAATCCGGAATCCCCGAAGTATGTGTCAGCAACTGCTCCACCGTAATACCGGGATCAATCTTATGTAAATCGAAATCAACTAACTCCCCTAAAGTGTCCTGAAAACTCAATTGACCCTTTTCTATCAACTGCAAAATTGCAACTGCAACAAATACTTTTCCTGCAGAAGCCGTAGCAAATTTTGTATCCGGTGTATTTGGCTTTTTATCAGCCAGATTTGAATAACCATAAGCTTTTCTATATACTGTTTTATTTTCCAGCATTACCGAAATACATCCGTTAAAATCCTTTTCTATCAGTTTATCAATAATTGTAAAATCATATCCAGCCCTGTTCATTAAAAAATTCCCCTCCGTTTGTTTCATATAATAAATAGCTGCTGTTCTTTTCTTGTAAATCCTCTTAATCATAAACTTTTATTTCCGGTTTGTCATTCTCAAAAACAGTTAGATTTATATATAAGAAAATCCGCAGTGCCTTAATTTATCATACACTGCGGTTTTTTTCTATATCTTATTTTTTATTTGGTTGATAATCCGATAGATGCTTTTTTCTGAAAGATAGTATAGTTCTGCCAGTTCAGGAATTCTGAGCCCATCCAGGTACAATGAGTATATGTATTTATTTCGCTCATCCAATTCCTTCCTGTATCCGCTCCTGCTGCCCCACTCCGTTCTTGCTTCCGGCAATATAGGAATATATAGGCACTCTCCGCTTACATACTTATGTATCTCGTTGATCAGTTCCGGAGGCAGTACTTGTTCTGCTTTTATATAATTCATTTTCTCTCCTTTCAAATATTGAACTAAAAAGAGAAAACTAAGCAGAAATTTTTATCTTACATATTAGAATTAGAAATTTAAAGACAAGTCCTTCTTATATAATTTATCATTCTTCACAACTCCTTTCACATGTAATTTTTATTATAATCTCCAATTACTTACAAGTCAATGTGTCAAGTTTGCGAAAGGTTACATTATAGTTCTTAATCATGTGTCAAGTCGGGAAATGATACATTATAATTCTTAATCCGGTGTCAAGTTGTGAAATGTTACATCATAGTTCTAAATCATGTACCAAGTTGCGAAAGGTTACATTATAGTTCTAAATCCAATTGTTTCCTTATCCATCCGGTCAGCGAATAACTCTTATCACAGCCGTATTCCCAGTACATCATTCCATACAGGCCTTGCCTCGTTGCATATTCGGCTTTCATTTTTAGGGACTGGGTATCATCATAGCTTATAAAAGTCTCTCCGTTAAATAAGTAAGGTGCTTTCGCCTCGTCGTCCCAATACCTTATATATCCGTTTTTATTAATATAATCCTGAAGCAGAATATGATAAGCCGGGCCATAGCCGCCTGTTGTTCC
>JAEZSL010000329.1 GCA_023443925.1 Bacillota bacterium
TGTCTACCACTAAATCTACTACCAGCTCATCCGGAACCAGTAAGCCCTGATCCATGTAAGATTTAGCCTTATTACCAAGTTCAGTTCCGTTTTTAATGTTGGCTCTGAAGATATCTCCCGTAGAAATGTGAGGTATACTGTATTTATCGGCAATTCTTTTAGCCTGAGTACCTTTGCCGGCGCCAGGTGCACCTAACATAATTATTTTCATTCTAGCTCCCGTCTGTGCGTTCAGGCGCACATATAAATCAAGATTTTAAAAAACCTAATTTTGTTTTATCAACTTAACTTCTATCTGTGTGATAGGCGCATATGCAAATCAAGATGTTTAAAATTTATATCGCTTTTTCCAACCTGACTCCCATCTGTGCACTTATACACGCATACACTATTCACGAAATTATAATATTCTGATAAAACAAATGGCAGAATTTAACTTCCTGGTATTTATTATTAAGTACTTTATATTAAATACTTTATAATAAGCACATAAGATTTACTCCCAGGATGTTAATTCCTATTATTATGAAAATGTACAATCTGCAAATGGCGGAGCCCAGCCCCGCCTTGCAAATTTTATTATGTCTGTTAATCGTTTAAGAATCCTTTGTAGTGACGTACTAACATTTGTGATTCAATCTGTTTAATTGTATCAAGAACTACACCTACGATAATGATTAAGGAAGTTCCGCCGAAAGATACGTCCGCTCCAAAAGCTCCCGAAAAGAAAATAGGAATTACTGCTACTATTGTAAGACCAACAGCACCGATAAAAATAATATAGTTCAGAACTCTTGTCAAGTATTCAGTGGTAGGT
Source organism: Bacillota bacterium (assembly GCA_023443925.1). The sequence goes on from JAEZSL010000329.1 coordinate 818, forward strand.
TTACCTGGGCGGATACCCGGGATAAAGCCACCTTGCTTCTTCATATTATTTGATACTTCAATCGGATTAAAAGTGATGGAAGTATAAAAATATGCGAAGAAGATTACTAATACAATATAGATTAATAAACCAATGGTATATTGGAATTCGCCTAAACTTGTAAAATTGCACCAGCTGTTCTGGTTTAATAAGTACAGTACCTTAGGCCAAAAGTAAGCTCTTGCCGGAGTCACTCCGAAAAATGAAGAGATAACAATGGGGAACTGCAATAATGATCCAGCAAAAATTACTGGTATAACACCTGCAGTATTTACTTTTAAAGGAATATGTGAGGACTGTCCACCTACCATTTTCCTTCCCTGTACTTTCTTTGCATATTGTACCGGAATTTTTCTCTGTGCATTCTGCAGCAATACAATAAATGCTACAACGCCTACAATAACAGCAACAATTACTACCGTACTGATTAATCCATTGATAACATTGGACGCATCAGCAATAAACTTTTTATAAAGGTTTGTAATATCACTAGGCATTCTTGCAATGATGTTAATTAAAAGGATAATTGAGATACCATTTCCAACGCCTTTTTCTGTAATTCTTTCGCCCAACCACATTAAAAATGCAGATCCGGCAGTTAAGGATGCTACAATGATGGCAACATTCGTAAATGTTGTGCCACCTTCTAACAAACCGGAACTTCCGAAGCCAATCGCCATGGCAATTGATTCAATCAATGCTAAAGCAACTGTCACATAGCGGGTATATTCTGCAATTTTCTTTCTTCCGTCTTCTCCGTCTTTTTGTAGCTCCTCAAGCTTTGGAATCGCTATGGTAAGGAGCTGCATAATGATGGAAGATGTAATATATGGCGTAATATTTAATGCAAATATTGACATTTGTGTAAAAGAACCACCTGTTAAAGTATCAAAGAATCCTAAAGAAGTCTGATTTCCAATCCACTGGGAGAAATATTCTCTATCGATACGTGGTACAGGAAGTTGAGAGCCAAGTCTTACTACAATCAGTGCTATAAAAGTGAACACCAATTTGCTTCTTATATCTTTAATCTTAAAAGCATTTCGGAACGTCTTAAACATATCCTAAATCACCTCAGCATTTCCACCAAGAGCTTTGATCTTTTCGATCGCACTTTCGCTAAATGCGTTAACTTTAACATCAAGCTTCTTAGTAAGTTCTCCATTTCCTAGAATCTTAACACCGTCTTTTGGATTATTGATAATACCGATTTCCATTAAAGATTCAACGGTAACAAGGGCGCCATCTTCAAATCTGTTTAATTTATCTACGTTAATTGCAATAATTTCTTTTGTATTTCTATTGGTAAAACCTCTTTTAGGTAATGTTCTGATAAATGGAGTCTGACCACCTTCAAAACCTACTCTGGGTGCTCCGGAACGGGCTTTCTGGCCTTTATGACCTTTACCGGCTGTTTTACCATTACCCGAACCATGTCCGCGTCCTCTTCTAAAGTTTCCGCTTTGTTTGGAGCCTTCAGCTGGTCTTAATTCTGATAAATTCATCGAGTACACCTCCTTACTTTTTATAATTAAATCTCTTCAACCTTTACTAAATGTCTTACCTGGTCAACCATACCTCTGATTGAGGCATTATCCGGCATTTCAACAGTTTTATTAGGTTTCTTAAGGCCTAATGCTTCTACTGTTTTCTTGTGCTTAGGTATTGAACCAATAGTAGATTTTACTAAAGTTATTTTTAATTTATCTGCCATTTTAAGTCCTCCTAACCTAACATATCTTCAACAGAAATACCGCGAAGCTTAGCTACTTCCTCAGGAGTCTTTAACTGACTTAATCCTTCAATTGTAGCAAGAACTACGTTCTGCTTATTGTTTGAGCCGAGTGATTTTGTACGGATATTCTTAAAACCTGCAAGTTCAAGAACATTACGTGCGGGACCGCCTGCGATAACACCGGTACCATCAGGGGAGCGCTTTAATAATACGGAAGCACTTCCGAATTTACCAATATAATCATGAGGTACACTGCCATTCTCATCGATAGGAAGGCTAATTAATTTTTTCATAGCATCTTCTTTTCCCTTACGAATCGCTTCCGGAATTTCTGCTGCTTTTCCCAGACCTGCACCAACGTGTCCATTTTTGTCACCAACTACTACTAAAGCTGTAAATCTGAAGTTACGTCCACCTTTAACTACTTTAGTAACACGCTTGATTGATACTACTTTATCTTCTAACTCGCCTAGTTGACTAGCATCAACGATTGTACGTTTCATGTGTTTTCCTCCTCGCTTAGAATTCCAGACCAGCTTCTCTGGCTGCTTCTGCTAATGCTTTTACTTTACCCTGATATATGAAACCGCCTCTGTCAAAGACAACAGTCGTAATACCTTTTTCCAATGCTTTCTTTGCAATAACAGTGCCTAAATATGCTGCTGCAGCCACATCGTTTGATTTCTCGATTTCAGCCTTAACATCCTTTTGAAGTGTAGAAGCTGATGCCAAAGTATTACCAACTGTATCGTCAATAATTTGAGCGTACATATGATTATTACTTCTAAACACAGCTAAACGTGGTCTTTCAGGAGTTCCGGTGAAACGATTACGTAATTTTCTATGTTTATTTACAC
>JAEZSL010000227.1 GCA_023443925.1 Bacillota bacterium
GTGTTGGATACGTCTATCTTACTGGCTTTTAACAGACATTTTACGGCTTTATCCGTTTCGCCGTTCTTCATATAAAGCAGTGCCAGTAACTGCAGTGCTTTTACAAAATGAGGATTTAAATTAGTAACTTTTTTAAGCTGTATGATTGCCATATCATCACTGCCCTGTTTTGCCGACAGCAATGCAGCATTGTATCTTTTAATGGTCTGGTTTAAGCTGTCCAGCTTGGTAGGATTGGACTGCAGAGATTCCATATACTCATCCGCATCATTGTTTTCTGTCTGAAAATGTTTACTAATAACCCATTCGCTTAATGCAGAAACCGTTTCCCCTGACTCATAATAAATAAGTCCCAATAAATTCCTGGCATTAATATTCCTCTTATTTAACTCCAGGCTCTTTTTCAATACCAGTATGGCTCCGGATAAGTCTCTTACCTTTGCCTTCTCCAAACCTTCATTATAGTATTTATTGGATAGCAGATACATTTTCCTGTATATAGTTAAATCCTCACCACACCGTTCACAGCGGTTTTTTTTCGCTGCTACTGTGTTGCCACATTTCGGACAATTCATATTCATCTCCACCTAACCGTTTATTCTCTCATGTTCCTTCTGCATATAATTAATTATCTTTCAGATCCTTCAGCATGGTTTTAATTATATCCGTAATATCCGATAAATCATTATTGTTAATTACGTCTTCTGCCTGGTCTACTTCAAGGCTTGGCTGAAATTTAGCTATTTCTTCATCGAAATTTATCATGATATCTCCCATCTGTGCGTTTAGCCGCACGTACAAATCAAGATGTTACTAACCTCTTTTTCGGATAATCCCATTCCACGATGGATTACCCTGTAACCGGGTTGGAATACTTCTTCCAACTAACTTGCCTGTGAATCGTGCTGTGCTGTTTAATTAAAATACAACTCACATCCGAATATATATACATCATAACTATTTTGAGAATAAAAATCAAGTTAATATTTGCCTGTATCGCATGAAACACAATAGAATGTACGCACCTGCGGACATTCTATTGTCTGATTCAGGAAAGTGGCATATTTCCTACTTCCATTATAATATTACTATTTTTTTATGCAAGAAAAACAGTTCGATTCACTTCGACATGGTAAACATAAATTTACCATTATTTGTGGTTTTTACATCTTTTATCTATTGCTTTCCACCCGACAACTCCTAAGCCTCGAATGTTGAAATCCGGTTTATTTTTTACCAAGATACTGTAAACGTTCCGAAACCTGATCCATCATATTGGTATATTTCTCTAATTTTTCCTTTTCTTCAGCAATTTTAGCTTCCGGAGCCTTGCTTACGAACCGCTCATTGCTCAGCATGCCTTTAACCCGCTGTAATTCCCCTTCCAGCCTTGTCTTTTCTTTGGTAAGGCGTTCGATTTCCTTTTCAATATCTACCAGGTCTGCAAAAGGCATATAGATAGAAGCTTCCGGAATTACGGCTGCCACGGAATCCGATGGTATACCGGTTTTATCTGCCTGTATGGCAACCTCTGCCGCATATCCTAAAGAAGCGAAAAATACTTTGCTGTTTTCAAAAATATTTCTGACTTTTTCATTTTCCGATACCACAATTACGGCTGCTTTTCTGCTGGGGGGCACATTCATATCCGTACGTACGTTACGGATACCCTTAACGGCTGCCTTAATTACTTCAACCGCTTCCTCTTCTTTCACATAAGCCATCTCTTCTGTGTATACCGGCCATTCAGAAATCATAATGGATTCGTCTTCGGAAGAGCTTCCTTCCATTTCCTTTAAAGTACAGTAGATTTCCTCCGTAATAAAGGGCATAAAGGGATGGAGAAGTTTTAAGGATATAGTAAGTACCTGCTTTAAGGTCCACATGGCGCCGGCTTTGGTTTCATCGGTTTCGCTGTATAATCTGGGTTTTACCATCTCAATATACCAGTCACAGAATTCTTCCCAGACAAAATCGTAAATCTTCTGTACCGCAATTCCCAGTTCGAAATTATCCATATTATCCGTAACATCCTTCACCAGGGTGTTGGCCTTGGATAAAATCCATTTATCCGCATCCGTTAAGGTTTTGGGATCCATGGTATCACCGGTGCTGGCTTTCTCCAGATTCATCATAATAAATCGGGAGGCATTCCAAACTTTATTGGCAAAGTTTCGGCTGGCTTCTACTCTTTCCCAGTAGAAACGCATGTCGTTGCCTGGAGCATTGCCGGTAATCAGGGTAAGTCTTAATGCATCGGCACCGTATTTATCGATAATTTCAAGGGGATCGATACCGTTTCCGAGAGACTTACTCATCTTGCGTCCCTGGGAATCCCTTACTAAGCCGTGTATTAAAACTTTGCTAAAGGGTGCTTTACCGGTGTATTCATAACCGGAGAATACCATACGGACAACCCAGAAGAAAATAATATCATAGCCGGTTACCAGTACATCCGTCGGATAGAAATAGTTTAAATCGTCTGTGTTCTCCGGCCAGCCCAGAGTTGAAAAAGGCCACAGGGCGGAGCTAAACCAGGTATCTAAGGTATCCTCATCCTGTTTTAAGTGGGTATGTCCGCATTTGGGGCATTTCTCCGGTACTTCACGGGATACTACGGTTTCACCGCATTTTTCGCAGTAATAGGCAGGAATACGGTGTCCCCACCATAGCTGTCTGGAGATACACCAGTCTCTGATATTATCGGTCCAGTTAAAATATATTTTATCAAAACGTTCCGGTACGAACTGTACTTCACCTTTTTTCACAGCATCCACGGCAGGCTTAATGAGTTCGTCCATTTTTACGAACCACTGCTGTTTAATCAAAGGTTCTACCGTTGTCTTACATCTGTCGTGGGTTCCTACGTTATGGCTATGGTCTTCCACCTTAACTAATAAGCCCAATTCCTCCAGTTCCTTTACCATGCGCTTTCTGGCTTCATACCGGTCAAGACCGGCATAGATCCCGCCGTTGGCATTAATGGTAGCATCATCGTTCATCACATTGATTTCCGGCAGGTTATGTCTTTTACCTACTTCAAAGTCATTGGGGTCATGAGCCGGTGTAATTTTAACTACTCCGGTGCCGAATTCCTTGTCTACATAAGTATCCGCAATAATGGGAATTTCTTTATTTACCAGAGGAAGGATAACTGTTTTGCCGATAAGATGCTTATACCGTTCATCTTCCGGATGAACCGCTACGGCAGAATCGCCCAGCATGGTTTCGGGTCTGGTAGTGGCAACTTCCACAAACTCATCGCTGCCAGCAATGGGGTATTTAATGTGCCAGAAATGGCCGGCCTGTTCCTCATGTTCCACTTCCGCATCAGATATACTGGTCTGGCATACGGGACACCAGTTAATAATCCGGGAGCCTTTATAGATATAGCCTTTTTCATATAAGCGAAGAAATACTTCCGTTACCGCCTTTGAACATCCTTCGTCCATGGTAAACCGTTCCCTGTCCCAGTCGCAGGACGAACCTAATTTCTTTAACTGGCCTATGATCCTGCCGCCGTATTCCTCTTTCCATTCCCAGGCACGTTTTAAAAATCCATCCCTGCCAAGGCTTTCTTTATCAATGCCTTCTTTTTTTAACTGCTCGATAATCTTAACTTCCGTAGCTATACTGGCATGGTCCGTGCCCGGCTGCCATAAGGCGTTATAACCTTGCATGCGCTTAAAACGAATCAGGATATCCTGCATGGTATTATCCAGAGCATGTCCCATGTGGAGCTGCCCCGTAATGTTGGGCGGGGGTATTACTATGGTAAATGGTTTTTTCTTTTTATCAACTTCGGCATGAAAATATTTTTTATTCAGCCACTTTGCATACAATCTGCCTTCTATGTCCTGGGGATCATAGTTTTTTGCCAGTTCTTTCTGCATGGTTAATCTCCTTTATCTATCTTTTTATCTAGCTTTTCTTGAATTAGCTTTTCTTGAATTAGCTTTTTTGAGTTAGATTTATTAAATTTTTAATTCCTCTTACTCTTTCCAGCTTCTAAAGTAACAATCCGTCAGGCCTGATGGGGGTATAGCACAGCTTTTTTCAATCTTACATGAGAAATATTTTGTTCCCCGAAAGACAAAAAAAGTCCTCCGTCTGAAAGGACGAAGAACCGTGGTACCACCTTTGTTTACGGCATTCCATAGACTGCCGCCTTTGTGCTGTTATTCAGCCGGTCTGTAACGGGACCTCCCGTTATTTCTTACTCTGCTTTCAGAAATCCTGTTCCGGAGCTACCTTCGATAAACATTCCTTAAGATGACCTTTCAGCCGGCGGGCCATCCTCTCTGTTAAGATGATTTATCTAATCCTCTCCATCCATACATTTATACCTTATTATATTCTTAAAAACAATACAGCGCAGGCTGTTTCAACCTGCTTCTATACTATCATATGAAATGAATCCGATTCTGTCAAGACATTTTTCCCTTTTACAAATATATCCCGTACAGCCTGAGCTTTTCAGTTACTTCCTCCAGGTTTTCGGGTCTTTTATTAATAAATTCCTGTATATCCCTGATGCTTTTGTCTTTCAGACTATTGTTGTAGTCAATCCGGTCCCTGAGTTTTTTTCTTCTGGTTTCCAGACGCCTGCGTACCTCATCCATTTCCACACGGTCCATAAGCGCCGCAATCTGGTGCACCCAGATATCCGGGTCCTTTAAATCCTGACTTTTAAGTTCCTTTACCAGATCTTTTTTATAGTATTCCAACTGTTCCATGTTTTTATTAAAGACTCTTTCTTCTTCCTTTGCCTTTAAATACTGTTCCCATAAAAACTGAAGTTCCGCATAGCTGTTAACCATATATTTCTGGTATGAGTAATCCAGTTCACTGGTATTGTTAATATACTTAATTTTCACCTTATTCAGCAGTCCGATGGCCCTATTCAGCTTCAATTCCGTCACTTTCATCTCTTTTCGGTTGCTGCCGGAATTAATAAAAATATAAAATGCTGAAATTGCAGCCAGAGCAATGGTCATTAAGAAGGGTATCTGCATATCCGCTTTTGTGGAATTCTGAACCAGGATAAATACGGTGAATAAAATCAGTACCACAATACAAGTGGCTGCTGCTATTCCTTTTAAATAGCTATGTCTGCTGAAAATTTCCTCTCTCTGGTAATTAAGCGCACCTTTTTCTCCCTCCAGATATTTCATGTCCGTTTTGATGGTATCCTGGTAAACCTCGTTTTTTTTCATTCTTTTTAGCTCTGTCGGAAGTACCTCTTCATACCTGGCCATATTCTTAAACTGAACATCTGTTATCTTTCTGGCTTTATTCTGGTGATTGGACCGTTCTTTGGTATAGGCGGTGATTTTTTTTGCCGTATCGTTCAAATATTGCCTATCCTCCTCCGGCAATCGGTCCAGCTTCTGGATATCGGCCAGATAGGAGGTGACGGCCTGAAACTCTGTTTTTAGTTCCTCCAGCTGTTTACCGGTCTCTAAAATCTGTTCACAGTTATCGATAATAAAATTACCCCGGTCTGAACCGGAACCGAAATTTACTTTCTTTTCATCCAGCTTCAAAATTGTTTCTTTATCCGCTTCTGTCATTGTATCAGTCACCAAGCCGTTATCTTGTATATCAGCCGCGCTTTTTGGTGCTTCTGTTTTTTTACCCTTCCTCTTAGAAAAAATCTTACTAAAAATGCCCATCTGTCTTCACTCCTGCTACAGGTTTTCCTTCCGGAATTCCTGTTTCCACCGATTGATTACATCCCCTGCCATATCATAAAAGGGAACGATTCTGCCATTTTCTTTCTGTTCCTTAAGATTACCTATAACCTGATAGTCCTCGGAGGCTTCTGCCTCCTCATAAAAGTTCTCAAGTTCATTCCGAAGCAGTTCCAGGTAATCCAGTGAGGCACCGTAATTCATAACCTCTTTTTCCAATCTTTCGTCCTGCCTGGTCAGAATCAGCGCGTAAAAATACTGTCTTAAGGATTCTTTGTTATGACTCCTCTCATAGGCTTCCTTAAACCGTTCCGCCGCTTCCGCCAGTCCCATGGTATTTATCTGGGCAACTGCCAGATTGTGCATCAGACTTCCATAAGCTACGCTGTCTGTTCCAGCGGCATCTGTACTGTCCAGAAGGGATTCATATTCAGCCTGGGCGGCCGTAAACCGCCTGTATTTTACATAATTATCCGCTTTCTTCTTTCTTTTATCAAAGGGTGATAAATGTACAAACTCATCCATGGTATGAATCAGCTTCTTAATCTCATCTTCGGAATAATAGTCCGCACTGCAAAGAATACAGACTACATAATCCTTAAGACCGGTCTTTCCTTCCAGCAGAAAACGCAGCTTATCTCCCCGTTCTTTAAGCTCTAACTCCTCCTGGATCCAGGTTACCAGGGCTTGGTCAAACAAATCCTCCTGAATGATTTCAATATTATTGTAAAGGTAATAACACAGTTCTTCTATGGAATATACATAAGTATCCGTCAATTTAAAATAATAAGGCTGTTCCGCCTGTTTACCGTTGCATATAATTAATTTTCCCATAACACTCTCCTCATCCGTTATGTATGCTTATATCCGTTATGTATGTCTTATATCCGTTATATATATCTTAATCTGTTAAGCCCTAAAAAGTAATCTCTTTCTCCCAGATCCGGTTGGAGGAAGGGTAGAAATTACCAAAGCCTTTGTCCTTAACGGAAATCACAGCCGTGTTTTTATCCAGGAATTTTATCCTTACTTCAACTCTGGTGGTCTTATTGGGTCTGAATGGAAGTCCTTCCAGCGGCAGCTTATAGACTTCCGTTTCATGTTTTAGGAGATCTTTTCTGGATATGGATATCTCCTTTGTGTCATCCAATATCAAATCCAGTTTTTCCTCCGCGCCATACCAGGGAGTGGCGGCTTTCATCAAAACTGCCTCTGCCGGTTTGGCATCATAATAACCGTTCAAATAGAAAGTGCTGGTAATCATCTCACTGCCCAGGAGTAAAAAGTCCTCCAGCCGGCCCTCCCCGGTTAATTCCCTGGCCGTATAACAGGCTCCTTTGGCATAAAGGTTCTGGCCTTTAAATACTCTTCTTCCAATACACAGCTCTTTTAAAACATTGTCTGCCCAGGCTCCTTCAAATCCGATGCCGGTAATGTAAATCGTCGATACAATCTGTTTATGAAGTACCTTTTTAGCCAGATTGGAAAATAAGTACTCTGCTTTTTCCTTCTCTTTCAAATCCTTAAGCACCTGGAGGTTTAATACATCCTGAAAACCTTTTTCCGTGATTCCCACCGTTTGAGGCTTTGTCCTGCGGTCAATTATAATCTGCTGATAACTTAAACCCATCTCATCAAAATCAAACAGGCCCACATCGTTCATCCATAATTCTTTTTTCTGATACAGAGCATAGTACTGGTAACTCTGGGAATGACTCTGAACAAAAGCACGGTCCTTTCCAATCCCCATATTGCACAATGCTTCGTAAATATCCGCCATTAGTTTTTCATCCGGCTCTTTCACCGTAACAACCAGTTTTAAAATGCTGTTGGAAGGAAAATAAAGCTTTAGCAGCTGAAGACTTTTTCGAAAAAACTTTTCCAGCAGGGCAACCGGTTTAAAAGGAACTCCATAAATCTGCGTATCTTCCCCTGCCTTAATCTTAGTTAACAATCCGTCAATCAGTACTCCGCTGCCTGCCTCCTGTATAAGATAGGCTTCCTCCCCGTATACCCACTCTTTGGTCTTTTCTTTAACCCCCAGTACGGTAGGTATCAAATATTTTGTTTTATCCGAAGTGACGCAGATGGATTCCGGCTCATACGTTTTCGGATTATAGCAGCAAATCTGTGATGCTGCTTCGCAAAGGTCAAACCCAACGATAAGGCTTCTTTGTTCAACCATATTTTACCTCATTCCTGCGCATCGTTGTGCGCTATTCCCATACCAGTTTAAGTGCTGTCCATGCTGTGTAACTTCAATCGTGGGTTATCACATATTAGAGCAGATGAAATAATTTATCTGTAACATAATTTAATTTATAATAGTTACTTATACTTTCCATCAGGGTTTTATCATCCTGTACGTCCAGTGCGGTCAGCATGAAATTCAATTGATTGTACCGGGTGTCCTCCTCCAGCTTCATATTGTGATCCAGCTGTACATTTACACTTTCCGTAATGGCAAGCTGCCCTTCTTCCTCTTCTTCCGTAATGTAGTACTGGATATTTTCATTATAGAACAGGATAAATTCCTTGACATGGATGCCCAGATAAACATTATTCATCTCTTCGGTAGTAAAATCATCGGTGCCGTCTTTTCCTTCCAGCCGGTAATGGATGGTTACCTTATGAGAAGGATTTGTAATATACTCCACAAAGATCCGGTCATTGATACGGGACGGCAGTGTAATGGAATTCTGGAACTTCTTAAAAAAGGGAAGAATGATTCCTTTTTGTATCATTTTATGCAAATTGTAATCAACCAGCTCTTTTTCACCGTCACCCAGACTGTCCTCCTGAGACAGCTGCTTTAACAATGCCAGCATACAGACTTCATTCTCCTCATAGGTAAGCTGCCGTTTCATAATAGGGAAAAGCTCAGGTTGTATCACACGGTCCATAACCAGATATTTATAGGCATTGTAGGTTAAAAATGCCCGGATCAGCTTATGATTGGTGCCTTTTTTATAATAGCTTAAAAATACTGCCAGAGAATTGGTAATATAACTTTCCGCAAACAGCATCTGACCCAGCAGACGTTCTTCCAGACTTCCGGTTTCCATCTCAAAACCCGAAGCTGCCAACCAGAGATCATACATCTCCCCTGTGGTGCCAAAAAAATTCTTCACCAGATAATCAAGGATTTCTTCGTTATATTTGCCTTCTCTAAAAATATGATAAGCCAGACTAACCAGTATACCGTTATTTTCTTCATCGATACCGTTTCTTTGAAGCAGCGCAGAACACAGTTTAATTAAACGCTTTACCGCAACTCCCTGGAATCCGAATTCCGTAAGTGCCTTCAGTGCTTTGTCATACAGATCCCTGATAATGAATAATTCAATTATCTTATCCCGGTCGGCTTTATTAAGACCACCTACCTCGATTCTATGCAGGTAGTTTTCCAGCAGCTCTCCTTCAAAATTATCATAATAATAAGAAACCAGATCCAGATTAATTTTATTATAATAACTGTCGTCCAAACCAGGAATATCCAATATCTGTTTTCTGATCTCTATGGACTGTGGGTCAAATTTCTGATAGGTCTGCACTTTCTCCGACAGATTCAATAATACCATGGGGTGTTTCACTTTCATATCGTAACAGGTATTGATATAATACTCCCAGTGCATTAGTTTATTCAATATGTATTCTGCCGTAGCAGCATACCGGTTGTCGGTTCCGTCCACCAGAAAAATCTCCGCATCTTCCGTGTAGATATCCACATAGGCTGTTCCGGAGGAAAACGGAGTAAAGACTTCCTCCCGCATTTCTTTATGTACGACAAGAACCCCTTTCATATTGGGGTTATTGCAGACAATTTCGTGCTTGAACATAACAAAGGGCAGTTCTGCCGCTATTTCCGGAGTCATGGGCTGGGTTGCCAGAATTTCCTCATATAGCAGGGCCAGATTAGCATTCATATTATGTGCTGTAAGCTGTCTAACCACAAACTGCTCAATCCGCTTTAAGTAGGACCGGTACATGGCGGGCAGACTTTCCTTGCGTTTTACGATATAAGCGTAGAGATAGGCTTTCTTACGGTCATTTAGACTGCTGTTGTAGATAAAATATAAAAGTATCTGCTGCGGCAGCACCGTATCCGGATTCTCATTAACGGAATACATATAATATTCATAGAGTTCCGTAATCCGCAGCTGTTCCTCCACACCTTCCCGGTACCAGGTAAAATACCTGCCGCTTCTTTGCTGCCCTTTGATGAGATGGCTGCAGATGGCTGTCAGTATTTCTTTATTCCCGTATTTTGGGTACAGTTTCTCCAGGCAGTGATGGACAGTCCGGCTGAAAAACTTTTTCTTTCCCGCAAGATAGGTATACTGCATCGCTGCTTCTTCCATGATATATTCATTTTTTATACTCCAGTTTAGGACCTGGAATTCGAATTCCTGTAATTCATGCAGAAGGGACGGCTCTTCGTTAAATATGACTGCCGCCTCAAAATATAAAATCGGGCTCCTGCATCCGTTCTTATATTGTTCTTTGATATCCTCCAGTTTTAAAGCTTTATTGATATCATACTTTTTGTCGACGTATAACAGAAACCATAGCAGCTGCCAGTCACGGCTGCCGCTTTCGTAACGGCCCCGGATGGTATTCAGGGCTTCCGTTATGGCAGCTTCATCCTTGTTTAGAAGCGCCTTAAGGTATAGATACCCGCAATAAAGCAGAATGTTTGACTCTTTATCGCAATGCGTACTCCCTTTATCGCAATGCGTACTCTCTTTTTCGCAATTCGCAGTTTCTGTATAGTTTTGCAGATTTTCCCCTGCCCTCATCTCTTCTCCGGATATGATCAACAGGTGGATCCGCAGCAGCTGATAGTAATCCTGGTTGCTTCCATCAAGGGCTATTAACCGCTCCAGTAAAGCTTCCGTGTCACTGACATAATCCTTTAGGGGCAGCAGGTTCCTTCTAAACTCCAGATAGTTGTGCGTAATTTTATACCGGTACTGTTTTATTTTTTTATGTTCCGTCTCTTTATCCGTGCCTGCCCTGTTCTTATGGCAGCAAACTTCCACGGTTATAGTTCCATGGGGCGAAGCAAGGAAAATTCGTCCGAAATTATTGCCGGGCCGCATGGCAGACGGGTTCAGCACAAATTCCAGCGGATAGTTATTCCCAACAAAATTCTCGGCCCAGATAATCTTGTGTTCCGGAACCAGGAATAGCGCATCTGTACTGACATTAATTTTGGCATAGCCCCAGTTATCTTTTATCAGCGTTATTTTATCCATCATACTCTCATTGCGGATTTCGTAATGCAGCACTGTTTTATCCACGGATATATTCACCGGGATTTTCTTGCGGATTGCAATTAGAAATTCTTCCATGGCCTGGCTTATGGATCTGCTTTTAACGATATTCTGGTAAAGCAGCAGGAATTTTATATCATGATGAATTAAGATTTCTTTAAACTCTTTGGATTTAAAAAGCTTAATTGCCTCAGCCGTATCCGTCCTGGCAAGGTTGGTAAAATTAAAAAGATCTTTTATTTTACCAATGGAGGAGTCAATATAAGGTGCTTCAATACTTACGGTAAAGGGCAGAATAATCTCACCGCAGTCACTTACAATGCAGACCTCCCCTTTCACCGTCTCCAGAGGACTCATATTCTCACCGTAAAAAGTATATTGAATCTCATTTTCCCGTTCCGTAAAACGGTTCTGTTCCAAACGGAACAATTCATTGGATGAGTAAAGAATCCCTTTAATTGGAGTATTCTTATCATTTTTCACGGTAAAACTACCGGTATAATTCTTACCTGCATCAACCGTAATCACAAGTTCTTCTTCCGACAACAGGATTCCAGGCGTTTCAAACTCAAAAACTCCTTTCGATAACCGATCCACTTTTTCTTTCAATCATTCCACCCCAAGCTTTGGATAATATTGTTTTGTATTTTTGAAATTATTTTTAGTATTTATTTTATGTTATTTTGGTATTTGTTTCTTGTATTTATTTCTTATATTTGTTTCTTGTATTTATTTCTTGTATTTGTTTCTTGTGTTTATTTCTTGTATTTATTTCTTATATTTATATTTAATATTTTGTTTGTAATTTTTTGTAATTTCATTTTTATTTCTTTTCTAATATGGCTTTTTTCATTATTTGAATATACCACTGTATATTACATTATTCTGTATTGCATTTTTCCGAATTTAAATTATAATAATTATAACACTAATCGACATATTTAAGCAATAGAAAGTGGATAGGCAAATGTTCATATGTTTACCGAAAAACCCTTATAATTTGGACATTATTCATAAAATACATAATGTGTTTCGTCGGGTTTTGGCAGCATTCATTTTACAGAGTGCCATACATAGATAATGCGTTGCATTTTAATCTTTTTAAATAAGCACTATTACAAGTGAGCATTCAAAAATATGGATTAACCCGAAGCATGAATTGCATAATTCAATCTCTGATTGGTTACAACAAATTACCATTCGCAGATGATACGATATACTGATATTCCGGTTATGAATAAAAATTAACATAAAAAAACAGATTAGATGTATAGTTTTATTACAGGTTTAAAAACCAGGCAGGAAGGAATCGTAAAATGCTGACACCAAAAGAACATTTTCACGGAAGTGATTTAGAAAAAATTGAAGCTTATTATGGTATTAGAAAAGAGGATATTACCAGTTTTTCAGCCAATGTAAATCCCTTAGGCATCTCGGATAAGTTAAGAAACGGTCTTGCGGATAAAATCGATGCCATTACAGGTTATCCGGACAGAGAATATACCTCTCTTCGAAAATGCATAGGCGCATATGTCCACGCGGACCCGGAGCAGATCGTTGTGGGTAACGGAACGACGGAGTTAATCTCCCTCTGCATTCAGATTACCCATCCAAAAAAAGCACTGATACTCGGGCCCACCTATTCGGAATATGAAAGGGAAGTTGCTTTTGGCGGTGGCAGCTCTGAATATTTCCGGTTGGAAGAGACGGATGATTTCCGGCTGAATGTGGAAGATCTGAAAAAGGAGCTGACTTCGGATTTTGATCTGCTGGTGATCTGCAATCCCAATAATCCCACTTCTTCCGCTATCCCCTTACCGGATATGAGAAAAATTCTGGATATCTGCAAGCAGCGCAGTATTGTATGTATGATAGACGAAACCTATGTAGAATTTGCAGTGAAAACAGAAGAAATTACCGCTGTTTCCCTGGCAAGTTATTATAACAATATTATTATTTTAAGAGGAATCTCCAAGTTTTTTGCCGCTCCTGGCCTGCGTTTAGGATATGCTATTTGCGGCAATGCAGATCTTTTAAAATTGTTGAACCAGCGGAAAAATCCCTGGACTATCAACACCCTGGCTGCTATTGCAGGAGAAATCATGTTTACCGATACTGATTATATCAATAAGACCAGAGCGTTGATAAAACAGGAAAGGGAAAGAGTCTGCGGACTTCTCTCCTCCTGCCCTAATGTAAAGGTATACCCACCCGCTGCCAATTTTGTACTGGTTAAGATATTAAAAGACGGGATTACTTCCGCCGATGTATTTGACGCCGCTATAAGGAAAGGATACATGATCCGAGACTGCTCTACCTTTCCCTTTTTGGATCAAAGATTTATCCGCTTCTGTTTTATGACGGAAGAAAAGAATACCGAATTGGTTAATCTGCTGTTAGATATCCTGGGGTAAAGGATGTCGGATGAATTAACGGGAATTCTTGGTACATTCGATTCCTTCTCCACAACTGATTTCTGTAGTTCTGATAACAGGCTATAATATAGACCGGCGGCTGATTCACTATTTATTAAGAATCGGCCGCCGGTTATTTTACTTCACTCTTTCAATCCGAATAAACATCTTATCTTTATACGGCACTTCTTTTATCAGGCTGGTATTGCGGAACACCGACATCATAAGACCCAGCACTATGAAATTCACAAAAATTCCGGTACCTCCAAAGGACACAAAAGGAAAGATTACCTGGTCGATGATCCGGAATCCCAAATTGGATAATATATAAACGACACTCTGTACGGCAAATACCAGACCGCAGCCTAATCCCACCAGCATACCCAGCGAATTCTTTCTGGTAAGGGAAATATAGATCATCCTGGCGATAAATAAAGCAAACAAAGCTATCATGAAAATACCCGGAACAATACCCCAACGGCAGATTATATAGGTCAGGATAAAATCGTTATTATAACCTGAAATATATTGAAAAGATATTTCGGGGACACTGCCAAATAGTTTTGAGCCGGAGAGAATTTCTCTGATTAAACTTATCTGGTATCCTCTTGCATACAGTTCCGGTTTCCATAATATCTGCAGCTTTTCAAGAAGCAGTATCAACCGATTACCACCGGAACTCATTAATATAATAAGACCGGCAGGTAATAGCCAACCGATTACCATAAAAGCTGCTTTTATTTTAGAGGTTGCGAACCAGTTTTTCGATACAGCAGTAAGCAGCATAATCAGGCAGGAAAAAAGCAAACTCAGATATACCGCGCTCTTGTCGATGAACTGTGTTACAACGGCAACTGCCAGAAGCACAAAGAGCAGACATTTCAAAATTCCGGTGTAACCTTTATTCCGGTAAGCATATATAATCCCTCCAAATAACGGGATAAACAACATACTATATACATATATATACGCCATCTGGTTATTAATCCACTTTCCAAAGGGTGCATACCCTAGTATAACGGCAATCAACAGAAACCACATGAGTTTCGGATATCTTCCCAGAAAGGAATAATCCAGAAAATATACTCCTACCATTAACAGCAACCCGGCACTGATAAAAATAAGCTGTCTGACAATTACAGGACCCGTTATCATATTTTCAAGAGATGTATCCATACTATAGCGGGCAAATACACCTGCCAGGCATAGAATCAGGGCTGTCACAAATAATTTCCATTCAAAACGGGGCCGATGTATTTTATCCAGCTGCTTTCCCACTTCCACAGGATCTCCCATCTCTTCCAGAGCCTTCTTAGCAGCAGTAGATTCATCATGACCTTGCATTCTGTAAGATTCTTGCTGATCTTCGATATGCCGGCTGATTTCCTCCGCTGCCATATCTTTCGCCTTTCTGCACCGGATCTGATCTGTCAGCTGTTCCAGATATTCTTCTTTTTTATCCAATGGGTTCAAAGGTAACACCTCCTATTACACCGCTTACGGCCTGGGTATATTCCTGCCACTCCTCCCGGATGGTTTTTAAATGCTGACTGCCCTTCTTCGTAATTCGATAATATTTTCTTGGTTTTGCACCCTTTGCATCCTCATAGGATTCCAGATAGTTTTTTTCCTCCAGTGAATGCAGTAATGGATATAGCGTGCCTGCTTTCAAATCAAAAACATGATTGGATCGCAGCCTCAGGATTTCTATAATCTCGTAGCCATACATATCTTTTTCCGATAACAGACTTAAAAGCAGCAGGGACGTATTTCCCGAAAGCAGTGCTTTATTTGCAGTCATTTGCTTACCTCCTTATATAGATTATCTACCTATATATTATATAGATAATCTATATATGTCAATAGAAAATTTCGTTTGATTTGTAATTTAATACATTTTATATACAAGTAGATAAAACAAGAAAAATTCGTTACGTTATTATGAGGGGGTCCCAGTTCAGATTACTTATGGGGCACCCTCATGTGAATTCTTTTTAAATCGTTCTAAAACTTATTCAATCGTTCTAAAACTTGTTGTTCCAATACATGGATTTCATCAAGTACGTTACAATATGGCTCTAAATTTATCTTATCGTTAAACAGGTCGGCAGCTGAAAAATCCTGAGGTATCAGCTTTGCTAATTGCAGCGTATGTTCTGTAATTTTTTCATATAACTTCGCCAGATCTTCTCTTCCGTAATCATTGAAAAACGGCACCGCATACTGCCGGTCTAAATATTGCTTATAATTACACATAACATTCAGATACGGCTCAAAATTATCTGTCCAGCTATATGTTTTAAGTGCATGAATGAAGGCTTTATGGGCTGCAAGTCCATTATACTGCCCCGGTGCAAGATTTTCTTCATGGATTAAGCGCCGTACAAGCTTTAAAGTCTCTTTTAATATTTCATCTTTATCCGGTTTTTCAGTTTTCCCTTCAATAATTAAAATTCTGCCTACACTGCCCTTAGCAAAAAAGCCGGTATGCCACCCTGATTTCCGGAAATAACCGGTATCATCCGGCAGTTCATCATGATCCTCATTCACATACATAAATGGATTATAGCCTAATAGTACCTCTCCATCGTTATCATAACCGGAAATAACACAAGCATCGGAGCAATTAATTACTCCTTCCAGCGTAATAACCGGCATACCCCGGTCTATGCTGTCAACAATGAGCCTCTTATCCTTTTCATAGTCCCCGCGGA
>JAEZSL010000360.1 GCA_023443925.1 Bacillota bacterium
AGTCCCTTTTGCCGGATCTAAGGAGCAAGAAGCGGAACTTCTGAAAGTCATTCATGAACACAAAGATGACAAAGGCGCATTAATGCCGATTCTGCAAAAAGCGCAGAATATCTATGGCTATCTGCCGCTTGAAGTGCAGACCATAATATCCAACGAAATGGATATGCCATTGGAAAAAATATATGGTGTAGTTACTTTCTACTCTCAGTTTTCATTAAGTCCCAAAGGAAAATATAAGATTTCCGTCTGTCTAGGTACAGCATGCTATGTTAAAGGCTCAGGAGACATCTATGATAAGTTAATGGAGCTGCTTCATATTGAAGGCGGAGAATGTACGCCGGATGGAAAATTTTCATTAGATGCCTGTCGTTGTATCGGCGCCTGCGGTTTAGCTCCCGTATTAACAATTAATGAAGATGTATACGGCAGATTAACAGTAGATGAGCTTTCCGATATTATAGCAAAATACGAATAACATAGAATAATCCTATGATGACTGAACTTTCTCTAAATGTTTTGGATGTGGTACAGAATTCCATTCGTGCCAATGCGGATTTCATAGAGATTCGCGTAGAAATAAACAGTGCACAGGATAAATTAAGGATCGCCATATCGGATAATGGCTGCGGGATGACCACAGACCAGATTAAAAAGGCGGAAGATCCTTTTTATACGACCAGAACAACCAGATCGGTAGGACTGGGCGTACCATTTTTTAAGTATGCGGCTGAAATTACAGGCGGCAGGTTTAACATTGATTCAGAACCCGGCAGGGGTACTGCGGCAATGGCTGAATTTGTACTATCCCATATTGACCGGATGCCTTTAGGAGATATGACCAGTACCATACACACCTTAATAACATTGAATACGGAAATAGATTTTTTATATATCTATCAGGTAGATGAGAAAAGCTTTACCTTAGATACTCGTAAATTCAGAGAAATTCTTGGAGATATGCCTTTTAACGTTCCGGAGGTATCATCCTATATTAAGGATTATCTAATCGAAAATCACATAGAAGTAGACGCCGGAAGAATATTCTAGCTGCTGTTCTAATTCATTCAAAAGCTTCTTAACGATCACCTTTCGTTGTGGAAAGATACCGAGGGTTAGTTATAGGAAAGTTTGATAAATTTTTAACAGTTAACGTCTATTTTTTTCAATACCTTATGTCTTATATTTTGCAGATTAAATGTTTAATATCTAACAAGGAGGGAATTATATGAAAACTCTAGAAGAGTTAAGAGCAATCAGAGAAAAAATGCAGGGCCAGGTCGGCATGCGTTCTGAAAACGACAGCCAGACCAGAGTCGTTGTAGGAATGGCTACCTGTGGTATTGCAAGCGGTGCAAGACCTGTATTAACTGCTCTTTCCGATGCCGTTCAGACCAAGAATCTTAGTAACGTTGCAGTTACACAGACCGGTTGTATCGGCTTATGCCAGTATGAACCAATTGTTGAAGTATTTGAACCCGGCAAAGATAAAGTTACCTATATAAAGATGACAGCAGAAAAAGTTCAGGAAGTTGTAGAACAGCACCTTATCCGCGGTCAGGTCGTTAGCAAATACACCATCAGCTCTGAAGGGAGGCTTTAAAACATGTATCGTTCACACGTTTTAGTATGTGGTGGTACCGGATGTACTTCTTCAGGAAGTCAGAAAGTAATTGACACATTACAAGCAGAGATTGAAAAAAATGGTTTAAACAAAGAAGTATCCGTTGTACAGACCGGCTGTCACGGACTTTGTGCATTAGGACCAATCATGATTATATATCCGGGTGCAACCTTCTATTCCATGGTTAAGGTAGAAGACATACCCGAAATCGTATCGGAACATTTATTAAAGGGAAGGGTTGTAACCAGACTTTTATATACGGAAACCGTTACGGAAGATGGAATCAAATCTTTAAGCGAAACCGACTTTTACAAAAACCAGCACAGAATCGCACTGCGTAACTGCGGCGTTATTAACCCGGAAGATATTGAAGAATATATCGGTACCGATGGTTATGAAGCTTTAGGAAAAGTTTTAACCGAGTATACACCGGATCAGGTTATCCAGACCCTCTTAGACAGTGGTCTTCGCGGACGTGGAGGCGGCGGTTTCCCCACCGGTTTAAAATGGAAACTGGCCAAAGCCAACGATGCCGACCAGAAATATGTCTGCTGTAATGCAGACGAAGGTGACCCGGGCGCATTCATGGACCGTTCCGTACTGGAAGGTGATCCCCATGTTGTTCTGGAAGCTATGGCAATTGCAGGTTATGCAATCGGCGCTTCCCAGGGTTATATCTATGTACGTGCCGAATATCCCATTGCCGTAGAACGTCTGGAGATTGCCATTGCACAGGCAAGAGAATACGGTTTATTAGGTGAAAATATTTTCGGTACCGGCTTTAACTTTGATATCGGCTTAAGACTGGGTGCCGGTGCATTCGTATGCGGTGAAGAAACCGCTCTTATGACCTCCATCGAAGGTAACAGAGGAGAACCTCGTCCAAGACCTCCGTTCCCTGCTCAGAAAGGTTTATTTAACAAACCGACTATCTTAAATAACGTTGAAACCTATGCTAATATTCCCCAGATTATATTACACGGTGCCGAATGGTTTGCTTCCATGGGAACTGAAAAATCCAAAGGAACAAAAGTATTCGCACTTGGCGGTAAAATTAAAAATACAGGTCTTGTTGAAATCCCTATGGGTACTACCCTCCGTGAAGTAGTAGAACAAATCGGCGGCGGCATTCCCGGCGGAAAGAAATTTAAAGCGGCACAGACCGGCGGTCCTTCCGGCGGATGTATTCCCGTTGAACACTTTGATATTCCAATCGACTATGATAATCTGATCGGCATCGGTTCCATGATGGGCTCCGGCGGTCTTATCGTAATGGATGAAGATAACTGTATGGTAGATATCGCAAAATTCTTCTTAGAGTTCACCGTAGATGAATCCTGCGGTAAATGTACTCCATGCCGTATCGGAACCAAACGTATGTATGAAATGTTAGATAAAATCACCAAAGGTCAGGGAACTTTAGAGGATCTTGATAAACTGGAAGAACTCTGCTACCACATAAAGGATAATTCTCTTTGTGGTTTAGGCCAGACTGCTCCTAATCCGGTATTGTCTACGCTTCGCTATTTCAGGGATGAATATGTTGCCCATGTTGTGGACAGAAAATGCCCGGCAGGCGTATGTAAGGCATTACTTTCCTATATTATTGATGCAGATAAATGTAAGGGCTGTACACTTTGTGCAAGAGTATGTCCGAACGGAGCCATTGAAGGCAAAGTGAAGGAAGCTCATGTTATTCATCAGGATAAGTGTATTAAGTGTGGCGCTTGTATGGAAAAATGCCGTTTTGGTGCTATTTCCAAAAAGTAATTACCGATTGATTTGATTCTTTAAGGAGGACAATAATGGAAACCGTAAATATTAAAATAAACGGTGTAGACGTAGCTGCACCAAAGGGCTCTACAATTCTTGAAGCTGCCAGATTAGCACACATCGACATTCCTACTCTTTGCTATTTAAAAGAGATCAATGAAATCGGTGCCTGCCGTATCTGCGTGGTGGAAGTTAAGGGTGCCAGAAGCCTTGTGGCTTCCTGCGTATATCCGATTAATGAGGGTATGGAAATCTGGACCAATACTCCCAAAGTATTAAATTCCAGAAAAAAAACATTGGAATTAATTCTTTCCGATCATGACAGAAAATGTTTATCCTGCGTCAGAAGCGGAAATTGCGAATTACAGAAATTAAGCAAAGATCTTAAGGTAGAGAATGAAAATTTATATGACGGCGAAACCAATCAGTATGAAATTGATTATACCGCTGCTCATATGTACCGTGACAATAACAAATGTATCCTTTGCAGACGCTGCTCTGCCGTATGTGAAAAAGTACAGGCCGTAGGTGTAATCGGCCCCAATGAAAGAGGTTTTAAAACCAATATCGCCTCTGCTTTTGATATGGGGCTTGGTGAAACCAGCTGTGTTTCCTGCGGACAGTGTATTGCCGTATGTCCTACGGGAGCACTTTCCGAAAAAGACAATACGGATGAAGTATTTGCAGCCATCGCAGATACCACGAAACATGTAATCGTTCAGACAGCTCCTTCCGTACGTGCCGGTCTTGGAGAATCTTTCGGACTTCCCATCGGAACCAACGTAGAAGGTAAAATGGTATCCGCTCTGCGCCGTTTAGGATTTGCTAAAGTATTTGATACAGACTTTGCTGCCGACTTAACAATTATGGAAGAAGCTCACGAATTCTTAGACCGTGTCCAGAACGGTGGTGTATTACCTTTAATTACTTCCTGCTCTCCGGGCTGGGTAAAATACTGTGAACATTACTTCCCTGATATGACTGAGAATCTATCCAGCTGTAAATCTCCTCAGCAGATGTTCGGTGCTACCGCCAAGACCTACTATGCTGAAAAAATGGGTATTGATCCGAAAGACATCATTATGGTAAGTATCATGCCATGTACCGCTAAGAAATTTGAAGTAGGCCGCGATGACCAGGATGCTTCCGGCTATGCGGATGTGGATATTTCCTTAACCGTAAGGGAACTTGCCAGAATGATTGAACGTGCCGGTATTAACTTTACCTCACTCCCTGACGAAGAATTTGATTCTCCTCTTGGTATGTCAACCGGAGCCGGTGTTATCTTCGGTGCTACCGGCGGTGTTATGGAAGCAGCACTCCGTACCGCAGTTGAAACCTTAACCGGCGAAGAATTAAAGAGTCTTGATTTTAAAGAAGTAAGAGGTGTTAAAGGTATTAAAGAAGCTACTTACAACGTAGCCGGAATGGATGTTAAGGTTGCAGTTGCTTCCGGTCTTAAAAATGCCAATGAACTTCTGAGCAAAGTAAAATCCGGAGAAGCGGAGTATCACTTTATCGAAATCATGGGCTGTCCCGGCGGCTGTGTAAATGGCGGCGGTATGCCTCAGGTTCCTGCAAGTGTACGTAACTTCAATGATATCAGATCCCTTCGTGCTAAAGTTCTCTATGACCTGGATTCCTCCATGCCTTATAGAAAATCCCACGAAAATCCTGCTATTAAGGAATTATACAGCACTTACTTTGGGAAACCCGGCAGTCATAAGGCTCATGAAGTACTTCATACCACCTATGTTAAGAGAAGTGTAAATTAGTAAAAGTATAAACGATAATCAAGAATGCAGTCGTAACCTAATCCCTGATAAACAGCCGTTACGTTAATGCTGAGTTTCCTGTATAGATTCAATTTACAGTATTGATCCGGTTTCCTATATAGGTTAGGTTTAGTTTACAGTATAGGTTAGGTTTCCTGTATAAATCAGGTTTCCAGCATTGATCAGGATAGAAGAACTGCCCCGCTCTTTCATATGGCAGAATTTGACAGGTTGATATGGACGCATTTATACAGACTCATTTACGATAGCTACTATTACAGGAGTTACCGCGCCGGATTCCGGTGCGGTAACTCCTTTTTCTTCTCTTCTCTCCTCTTTTGGGTTGGATTTTTGGAATTAATAATCCTGAATTCCTATATTTCCCATTAGATTATAGGGATTTTTTAAAAATAAAAGTTGACAAACCCGTTTTTTTAGTTATAATATATTTATATTAATTTATGAGACGAAGGCGTCACAAAATTCTATAATTTTGTGACGTCTTTTTTGTATTTGCGAAAAACGTCTTATAATGTAAAATAAGGAGGAATCGTGTGAAAAAGTTTAAAAGTTTATTATCACTATTACTGGTTGCACTTATGCTGCTGTCTTTAACAGCCTGCGGCGGCAAATCAAGTACAACCTCAACTCCGGGTGCAGCTGAAGGTACGAAAGATGAAGCTGCCACAACCGGAACCGATGCAGCAACAGGTACGGAAACAACACCTGCAGCAGGAGGCAAGGTACTTAATGTACAATTTGATGTTGAAGTTGCTTCCATGGACCCTCAGATCGCAACCGATGGTACTTCTTTTGAAGTACAGGCAGCCGTAACCGAAGGTTTATATTCCATTGATGCTGCCGGCGCACCTATTTTTGCCATGGCAGAAAGTGTGGAAAAAAGCGATGACGGTTTAACTTATACCTTCCACTTAAGAGACGCAAACTGGTCCAACGGTACTCCCGTAACGGCAAGTGACTTTATATTTGCCTGGAAAAGACTTGTAGACCCGGCAGTAGCCAGTGAATACTCCTTCATTGTTGGTATTGCAGGTATTGAAAATGCCGGAGCAATCATTGCCGGTGAAAAGGGTGTGGATGAACTCGGTGTCAGTGCCCCGGATGATAAGACCTTAGTAGTTAAACTGGATGTTCCGGTTCCTTTCTTTGAATCCTTAATGGCATTCCCTTCCTTCCTGCCTGTGAATGAAGCATTCTTTACCGCAGCAGGAGCCAATTTCGGAACCTCACCGGATACTATTTTAAGCAACGGACCATTTGTCATTACTTCTTATGAACCCGCTGCTACTACCATTACACTGGCAAAAAGCCCTACATACTGGGATGCAGCCAAGGTTTCCTTAGACGGCATCAAATATCAGGTTATAAAGGATTCCCAGCAGGCAATGTTATCTTATCAGAACGGTGATCTGGATGTAGCTACCCTTTCCGGTGAACAGGTAGAACAGTTCCAGGCAGACCCTGAATTCCATAATATTATGGCTGGTTACCTGTGGTATATCTCACCCAACCAGAAAATCGCAGGACTCGAGAACGTGAATTTAAGAAAAGCCCTTGCTCTTTCTTATGACAAAACAGCAATTGTAAGCAATATCTTAAAAGACGGTTCCATCGTAGCGGATTTTGCAGTTCCTACCCTTTTAGCTACCGGACCGGACGGCAAAGATTTCCGTGAAACCACAGGCACTTATCTTTCAACTGATAAAGACAAAGCTAAGGAGTACTGGGAAACCGCTAAAAAAGAATTAGGTGTCAGCGAATTAAAATACACCATGATTGTAGAAGACACAGAATCTGCAATGAATGTTGCACAGTTTATCCAGTCTGAAATACAGACCACCCTTAGCGGAATTACTGTGGAGCTTCAGACAATGCCTAAGAAAAACCGTGTAGAAAGAATGCAGGCCGGTGACTTTGAACTTGGTCTCACTCGTTGGGGTCCTGACTATGCCGATCCTATGACTTATCTGGATATGTGGACTACAGGCAGCCCGAATAACTATGGCTTCTGGTCCAACGCAGATTATGATGCCACTATAGAATCAGCCAAGAAGGGTGAATTAGCACTTGACCTTACCGCCAGATGGGAAGCTTTAAAGAAAGCTGAAACTACAGTAATGGATGAAGCTGTTATCTTACCGGTATATCAAAAAGGTGATGCCGTTATGATTAAGACCGGTGTGGAAGGTGTTGAATTCCATTCTGTTGGAATTAACAGAGTCTATAAAAATACAACCAAAAATTAATGAAGTGCGGTTTAAATCCGCATAAATCCATATAGAACATCGAATGACGCTGTCTAGCGTGTTGGCACCATTGACAGCGTCATTCTTGTATGGTAAGGAGAGTGTTTTTGTGAAGAAATATATAATGAAAAGAATCATAATATCTGCCATAACATTGTTGGTTATTTTATTAATTCTGTTTCTCATGCTGGAATTAATGCCCGGTTCCCCATTTAATGACGAAAAACTAACGGATGCACAAAGAGCCGTACTTAATGCAAAATACGGCCTGGATCAACCCATTGCCATCCGATTTATTCACTATATCAAATCCATGCTTTCCGGCGACTTCGGTGTCTCTTATTCTATTTCCAAAGACACCCCCATCACTACTTTACTGGTATCCAGACTCCCCATATCCTTACGCCTCGGCGGACAGGCAATCCTTATCGGTACTGTCATCGGGCTGGTGCTTGGCATTATTGCAGCTTTAAAGCATAATACCATCTATGATACCATCACTACGGTAATCTCTGTTTTGGGTGTAAGCCTTCCCTCCTATGTATTTGCCATGGCCCTGATTTATACCATGGGCTTTCAGTTAAAGTGGTTTCCCCTGCTCTATCAGGAAAGCGCGCCTTTTGAATCCTCCGTCATGCCTACCATCGCATTGTGTATGTTTACTGTGGCGACGGTGGCCCGTTTTACCAGAACGGAAATGCTTGAGGTATTAGGCTCTGATTATATGCTCCTAGCAGAAAGTAAAGGTATTAACAGTTTCCGCCTGATCTTCCGCCATGCCCTCAGAAATGCCCTGATCCCTATTATTACCGTGCTGGCCCCTCTGGTAGTTGGTTTAATGACAGGAAGTCTTGTTATCGAAAAATTATTTTCCATTCCCGGCATAGGAAGTCTGCTGGTATCTGCCATTCAGTCCAATGACTATAATGTTGTAATTGCTCTTACCTTTATCTACAGCCTTATGTACATCGGCATCATGTTAATCGTGGATATCCTTTATGGCGTTATTGATCCGAGAATCAGGCTTGCGAAAGGAGCTATGAATGAATAATACAGAGATGGAATTTTTACCGGATGATTTTGAATTAATCGGTTCGGATAAGGTAATACGGCATGATGATACCTTCTCCGGCAAATCTTACTGGCATGATATTATTACAAGATTTACCGGAAATAAGGGGGCAATTGTCGGATTAATCTGTATCCTGCTTGTCATTTTTATGGCTGTTATCGGTCCGAAGATCAGCGGTCATACCTATTACTCCCAGGTTATTACCCATCAGAACCTGGCACCTAGAGTAAAAGGCCTGGAGAAGCTGGGGGTTTTTGACGGCTCCGAAAAGATGCGTACTTCTACGGGTACTGTTAATCAGAATAAATACATCTCAGAAGATCCGGGAGTTACTACGGGCCTGGAAGATATCTACTACTGGTTTGGCACGGATGTCCTGGGAAGGGATATCTTTACAAGAACCTGGGAAGGTACACGAATCTCCCTTTATATCGCCCTGGTAGCTGTAATCGTAGACATGTGCTTTGGTATGATCTACGGTCTTGTTTCCGGTTATTTTGGGGGTAAAGTAGACATGGTAATGCAGCGTTTTGCGGAAATATTAAACGGCATTCCTACCCTGGTTATCGTAACTTTACTGATTCTGGTTTTTAAACCGGGACTCGTAACTATTACCATTGCCCTGGCACTAACAGGATGGATTGGAATGAGCCGGATTGCAAGGGCTCAGGTATTGAAGCTGAAAGAACAGGAATTTATACTGGCTTCAAAAACCCTGGGTGCAAGAGATTTCTTTATTATCTTTAAAGAGATCCTGCCTAACATATTCGGCCAGCTCATCGTAATGTCCATGTTTTCCATTCCAAATGCCATTTTTACGGAAGCCTTTCTGGCCTTTATCGGATTGGGTGTACCCCAGCCCCTGGCTTCTTTAGGCTCCTTAATCAGCGATGCCTTTAAGTCCTTTACAACCCATCCTTATATGATACTGTTCCCGGTTATCGTACTGGCAGTTATTATGTTAAGTTTTAATATGGTAGCAGACGGTCTCAGGGATGCCTTTGATCCGAAAATGAAAGAAATGTAGGAGGTATTTATGGAAAAAAAGAAAATTCTGTCCATCAAGGATTTATCCATCTCTTTTAAAACCTCCGCAGGTGAGGTCAATGTAATCCGCGGCATGAACCTGTCGCTGTATAAAGGAGAGACGGTTGCTATCGTAGGCGAAAGCGGAAGCGGTAAATCCGTAACGGTTAAGGCAATTATGGGAATCTTAAGCGGTAATGGAAAAATAAACTCAGGTTCCATCCGTTTTACTTATAACAACGGCGAAGAAGAAGTAGAGGAAGACATCATTAAACTGTCCAAAAAGGAAATCCGCAAACGGATCAACGGAAAAAGAATCGCTATGGTTTTCCAGGATCCAATGACTTCCTTGAATCCAACTATGACCATCGGTGCGCAGATCATGGAAGGTATGATCTACCATTATAAGACGAACAAAAAGGAAGCTTACCAAAAGGCAGTCAGCCTGCTGGAACTGGTTGGAATCACCGATGCACAAAAACGCATGAAGAATTATCCTCACCAGCTCTCCGGCGGTATGCGGCAGAGAGTTGTTATAGCCATCGCTCTTGCCTGCGATCCGGAACTTTTAATCTGCGATGAGCCTACTACTGCTTTGGATGTTACCATACAGTCAAAGATACTGGAATTAATAAAAGATATACAGAAAAAGACCGGTATTTCTGTTATATATATAACCCACGACCTGGGCGTAGTTGCCAAGGTAGCCGATTATGTGGCGGTTATGTATGCCGGAAAAATCGTGGAAAAGGGAACTACGGATGAGATTTTTTATGAACCGAAGCATCCTTATACCTGGGGTCTTTTATCTGCCATGCCGGATTTAAATACCGATGATGATAAACTTTATACGATTCCGGGAAGTCCGCCTAACCTGCTTCATCAGGTAGAAGGAGATTCCTTCGCACCCAGGAATATCTTTGCTATGAACATTGATTTAAGAAAAGAACCTCCTATGTTCCAGATAACGGAAACGCATTATGCCGCTACCTGGCTGCTGCATGAAAAGGCACCGAAGGTTGAGATGCCGGAAGAACTTATGAACCGGATTAACAGCATGTTAAAGGAGGTGAATTAATATGGGAAACCAGACACCTTTATTAACTGTAAAGGATTTAAAACAGCATTTCAGGATAAATCGTAAATTTACTGTAAGAGCCGTGGACGGAGTTAGTTTTGAAATATTCCCGGGTGAAACCTATGGACTTGTAGGTGAGTCCGGCAGCGGAAAGTCTACGATCGGCCGCTCCATTATCCGTCTCTACAAACCAACCTCCGGAGAGGTGGTTTTCAACGGGATTACCATATCCGGACAGCTTTCCGGGAAAGATACAAGGCATTTGCGTACCAAAATGCAGATGATTTTCCAGGATCCTATGGCATGTTTAAATCCCAGGAAAAAAGTTCTGGATATCATTGCTCAGGGTCTGGATATTCATCATTTATACAAGTCACAGGAAGAGAGAAAAGAAAAGGTATTCCAGATTTTGGATATGGTGGGATTGTCTCAAGAGCATGCAGACCGTTATCCCCATCAGTTTTCCGGCGGTCAGAGGCAGCGTATCGGTATAGCCAGGGCATTGATCATGAATCCTGACCTGATTATCGCTGATGAGGCTATCAGCGCCCTGGATGTTTCCATACAGGCTCAGGTAGTTAATCTGATGAAAGATATCCAGAAAAAAACCAATACGGCTTATCTGTTTATCGCCCATGACCTTTCCATGGTAAAGTATATATCCGACCGCATCGGTGTACTTCATTTGGGGCATATGGTGGAAACCGGAACAAAAGATGAAATCTTCTCAAATCCGGTTCACCCTTATACGAAATCCCTGTTATCGGCCATACCTCAGGCTAATCCTATTGTGGAAAAGAAAAGGGTCGCTCTTACCTATGACTATTCAACCAGCGGCATTGATTATACCAAGGGTGTAAAGCAGCATGTTGAAGGCAGTCATTATGTGCTGGCTACCGATGAGGAATTAAAGAACTGGACAAAATAAATT
The DNA here is from genome assembly GCA_023443925.1 of Bacillota bacterium. Next base: position 11,544 of record JAEZSL010000360.1, read on the forward strand.
CAAACTTCATATAAAGATTACTTAGAAAACAGGGTATCCCCAAAAGTTATACCGCAGCTTTGGGATACCCTGTTTTTATTTTTCGTTAGTTATATTTGCATCCTAGAAAGTACTCTATCCCATCACTATTTTGATTAGTGTTATTAAAAACCGGCTGGATTCTTCCTCATATAGGATTCCTTTTGCATAGGAGGGATCATCGGTTATTACATTATCTACCCCTACCAGTTTCATCCGTTCCAACTCTCTCCTGGCATTTACCGTCCATACATGAATTTCCTTTCCTGCCTTGTGGACTTCACTGCTTACGGTTTTGGTAACCAGATTGGACCTTACACTGAAGAAATCGATACTGTCATTGTAAAAATATCCCCGGTATATCTGATAGGTAATATAACCGGTACGTATATCCGGATTAATCTGTTTAATATTCTCCAGGACCGCCAGGCTGGTGGAACTGATAACACACTGCCACTGCATCTCGTACTCTTCAATAAGGGCGGCAACTTTTTCCTCCAGATCTTCCCCTTCATTCCGGTACTTAAGATCAAGATTTAAATTAACTTTACCCTTACATAGCTCAAAGACCTCTCTGAGGGTCGGAATTTTCGTGCCGGTATAGGCTTTATCTTTCCAGCTTCCGGCATCCAGTCTGGATACCTCTTCATACGTGAGCTGCCAGATTTTTTTATTTAACCCTGTAGTTCGTTTTAAGCTGTCATCATGCAGCAATACAAGTTCGCCGTCTTTCGTCATCCTGACGTCAATCTCTACATAATCGGCTTGTTCTTCTATGGCCTTTTCTATGGCCGGCAGGGTATTCTCCGGAACCCCCGCTGAAAATCCCCGATGGGAAGTGACACGAATCAGATCAAGATTCATATTATCCAGAGGCGAGCCGTTTCTGATAATATCATAGAAAGAATAAAAAATCACAGCGCTTAATAGAATTGCCAGAATCCTAACAACGGTTTTATAAGCCCCAACATGAATTATGATATTGTCAACGGTGTCCTCCTCCTCTGCATCTACCTGTATTTCCATCTTATACTGGCAGAACAGATGTGTATATAGAGCAAAATTTGCCATAGTATTAATTGCAAATAAACCAGTGAACAAATATCCGTTCATTTTATCATTAATGGAAAGAAAAGTGGCAATAGCCAGGTTTTTATCCGGAATCCCTGCAATAAAGAATGCGGTGACAATTACAATTATAAGATAGATCAGCAGATCAAACAGCCCAATTCCCATATTCCAAACAAGAAAATACAAGATGGTACGAAGTGACCGTTTTCTTTTTGCTTTTGCTGTTTCGTTAATAATCTCGTTTTTTTCATTAATAATCTCGTTATTTTCATTTATAATCTTATTTTTTTCATTTATAGTCTCGTTTTTTTCATTTATAATTTCGAAATCATACTTATTTTTAAACTTATTTGCAACTTCCTTATGACCGTCATTATCATTTTCGTTACTAGTTTCACTTTTAACTGTACTTTTATCCTTTTTCGAAATCTCCTTTTTATGAACTTTGCCTTCAATTAAGGAATATAAAAATCCGAATAATCTCCATACCATCACCCATAAGAGAAAAAGAACCGCCACGGCCAGGACGGGGGTGATAATAGCTTTATACTTCAGGCTTTCGGTTATAAAGGAGAGCATTCTGACCCGTTTGACCATAAATACAAAAAGAGGCAGATTGGATAACGCAATTACCAGCCATATCATAGGTATCAGGACAAAATTCCTGCGCCAGAAAATCAAAAGCAGTCTTTTCAGGGATAAAAGGAACACCTGAAAAAGACGGACCTTTCCACCGGATTCAATCCGGATAAAAAATGTGGTAAGGAAACAAGCTTCCAGTAATAAAAATATACTGAGAACCATGAGTAATAAGGCTATTAACAGCAAAACAAGGGGATTGATCAGAAAAAATCCAATATTATTTAACGTCACATAGCTGTATCCGGTTATGGATAGAGCCATCCGGTACAGGTGGGAGAGAAAAGGCGTTAACACCAGCACATATATGCCGATTAGAATCCCCTGTCCGGCAAATAGGGAGATACTATGCTGGAATAACAGCCTGGCCGAATTTGTAAAGACTTTCTTTCTATTTTTCAGGTTTTCCCTGCTAATTCTCTTTCCTTTTAAATGCAGCATAATCCAAGTCCTTTCCTTATTATTCTAATACTTTTATGGACCTAATTCAATCCTTATCTGAAGGTACCCACTGTAAATTTACAAGAAAAAATCTGGCAAGACATCCTTTAACGCCGATACGCTGTCATGACAGTGACATCTTCCAAAGGATTTACCTTTTGCGCGTTCATGTGCATCTCCCGAAGAGTTTTCGTCTCATAGAACGAAACTTCCTATGGGATAAAGAAATTCTCTATAATACATTGGCAAATTTCCGGTGGATTAATTAAACGCCTATGCCTGGGTAATCTTCACTCATTTAATTTGGAAAGTAACTTAAGTTTCTGACAGCTAATGCAGCTTGAATTACAGTTGTTAGCTATTTGCTATTATTTTATTCTTTCAACCGGGTCAGCCCTGTTTTCCCAACACATATAATGCATTCTCGTATTCTTTTTTTAATACATATATATAGTATTCCGTTTCATATTTTTTATTTATTCCGTAACTTCCCCTTTTGTTCCTCTCAGTGTTTAAATTAATAATCCGGTAATCATATTTAATGTGGTGTGCTCTTAATGATTCCCTGACTTCCGACTGTTCCTTCAATGAAAATCCATGATATACTTCTCTCCGGTTCCAAAACCACATTATAATCCCTCCTATCATAGTAAACGATATGCTGCCTGTACTGCACAACAGCCACACTATATATAACTATTGTTATTCTATTCTTCCGCTTCCGTTCCGTCAAGTTTAACCCACAGGCAGTGCAGCTATAACGCGCACCCTTGTGCTGGGCTAATCCATATTCAGGTGCAGCCTCCATACGTATTACTGCAGATTTAACTGGATTATTTCAATCTACAAAACACGAAAAAATGAGTAAACAAGATGCCGGAGCATCCTGTTTACTCACCTATATTCATATCTATGTCAAGCAGCCGAATTAGAATAGTACTTTACATAAAAAAGAAAATATAAGGTATAAGAGCTTCGGTTG
>JAEZSL010000005.1 GCA_023443925.1 Bacillota bacterium
TGGATATAGTTGTGATACTTACCAATAACTAGTGGTTGAACCAGCATACGAATTATGTTAACCTTAGTGCGTAACTTAGTTGTAGATAGCAGATAGGAGGACATATCGAATGAAAAGATTTTTAGCAGCTTCAACGTTAACTGTAATGTTAGTATCATCAACATTATTTGGAGGAAATCTAAAAGCTTTCGATGTTAACAACACAGCAGTAGCTGCTGCGGCCACTACAAAAAGCATTACAAAGTGTAAACCAAACGTTAATGTCAAAAGTACAACAGCTACCACTGCAAATCTTAACATCCAAAAAGTAAGTGGAGCAGACAGTTATAAAGTTTATCGTGCAACTTCCCCGAATGGGTCTTATAAGTGTATCGGTACTACAAAGTCAAACAGCTACAAAGACACAGGCTTAAAAGCAAATAAGACATATTACTATAAAGTAAAAGCCTGCGATAAAGTTAACGGCAAAACACTTGGCAGCCAGTTATCTAAAGTAGTAAAGGCTACCCCTTGCAAAAACGGAAGTAACACAACCGTAGTTTATTCAGGTTCCGGCAATGTGGATATTAATGAAATTATCAAAAACGCATTAAACGGTAAGACAACGGCAACAACGCCTACCAAAACAACAACACCTACAAAGACTACGACACCTACGAAAAATACAGACACCACCACACCACCGTCTTCAAGCAACAGCAGTTTTGCCAGTCAGGTACTCAAACTGGTTAATGCAGAACGTGCAAAAGGCGGATTATCCGCACTGACGATGTCTGATCAGCTGACCGCTCCGGCCAATAAACGTGCGAAAGAAATTGTTCAGCAGTTTTCTCATACAAGACCAAACGGTACTCAGTGGTCAACCGTACTGGATGAATTTAATGTAAGTGTAAGTGCAGCAGGAGAAAACCTGGCATATGGCTATAATACTCCGGAAGCGGTAGTAGAAGGCTGGATGAATTCTCCGGGACACAGAGCCAACATTATGAATGCGAAGTTCCACAAAATTGGTATCGGTGTTTATGATAAAAATGGAACTATATACTGTACACAATTATTCTCAAACTAAGATAAAAAGTAATAAAAAACAATGGAAGAGAGATTCATTTACTCCATACTTAGTTAATTCGCAGTATCGAACTATTACTAAATGGAGCAAAATGGAGCAGATATAAAAGAAAGTCCAATCCGCTTAGGTTATGCTGTGAGAGTATAGCATTATCTAAACGGATTGGATTTTATATGTAATGGGATTAGTAAATAAAAGACATTTCACACCTTGATTTAAGTTACTAATAAAGAAGGGCTGCAGTCCGGAAGTTTTACCCGGACAGCAGCCCCTCTTTCAGGGTGCTGATTACATTTCTACTTTCGTGCCGTCGGTTGAAATGGTAACTACCTGCCATGGAATCATTTTACCGCTGTTAATCAGAGCAGTTTTTACAGCATTTACGATACCGCCGCAGCAGGGAACGATCATACGGACTACGGTAATACTCTTTATATCATTCATTCTGAGAATTTCGGTTAATTTCTCGGAATAATCACCTTCATCTAATTTAGGGCATCCAATTAAAGTGATTTTGTTTTTAATAAATTCATTATGGAAATCACCATAGGCAAAAGCAGTACAATCTGCCGCTACCAGCAGGTTAGCTCCGTCGAAATACGGTGCATTGACAGGAACCAGTTTAATCTGGATGGGCCACTGGTTCAGCATGGACTGAGGAGCCGTATCTCTGCTTTGTACAGGTTGTACAGGATTTTCTCTTTGTATCATTCTGGACTGTGAACCGGGACAGCCGGAAAACTGGGGAACTGCTTTTTTCGTATCCTGATTCTTTTTCTCCATATTCCTTTTTACCTCTTCTTCGTTATAATCTAAAGCTTCCCTTTCTTCAAAGGTAATGGCATTTACCGGGCAGACAGGCAGGCAGTTGCCAAGCCCGTCGCAATAATCATCCCGCAGCAGAACTGCTTTGCCGTCCACTAATCCGATGGCACCTTCGTGGCAGGCATCTACACATAAACCGCAGCCGTTACAGGCTTCTTTATCAATGGTTATAATTTTTCTTTTCATATATGGACTCCTTACTATTGTATATAAATATTTATTGGTTTCGTCTGATGATAGATTAATCATACACGGAAAGATATTGTAAGTCGGTTGCATTTGCAACAAATTTATTATAAAATGAAAGTAATATATAAAAATATAGTGTTTGAGGGAAAGGCAGCTAAATTGATTTACAATAGTAAATATTATTTACGATAGTTAATATTATGCTGACATTCATTCAGGACACAAAATGGACCTTTTGACACTCGCTGAAACATGAGGTGAATATGAGCCAGGACTATGAAATACTAAAACAGGTATCTTTATTTAAAGGAATAAAAGAGGCAGGCATCGAAGATATTTTAGGTTGTTTGGGCGGTAATGTAAAGAGTTATTTAAAGAACCAGACAATAATTCTCACAGGAACTGAAATATCCTCTCTGGGTATTATTTTAAATGGAGGTGTGCAGATAATCAGAGAGGATATTATGGGAAACCGCATGATTGTCGCTAATCTCAGCAGGGGAGAAATCTTTGGTGAGACCTTTGCCTGTGCCGGAATAAAGGAGAGCCCCGTCAGCGTTATTGCCACGGAGCCCTCCAGAATTCTGATGCTTTCTATTAACCGCATTGTTACTCCCTGCAGTAATGCCTGCAGTTTTCACAGTAGTTTGATAACCAATCTGCTTCAGTTATTAGCCGTAAAGAATCTATACCTGAATAATAAGATGGAATTACTCTCAAAGCGCACTATACGGGAAAAAATAATGGCTTACCTGGCTTATGAAGCACAAAAACATCACTCCAATACCTTTGAAACAGATCTGAACCGGAATGAACTGGCAGATTACCTGTGTATTGACCGAAGTGCCATGTCCAGGGAAATCAGCCGTTTGAAAGAAGAAGGTATCATTGATTACCATAAAAATTTTTTTAAAATTATGGACATGGTTATTTAATGAAAGGTAATATTTATTAAATCATCGACAGAACGTGATATGCCAAAGAGGAGTTTTATGTAAGAGCTGTGAAAGTGGATGAAAACTGGTTAAAGAATTGGGCTGTAGAAATTATAGGAATGATGAAATACAGACCTGCTGTATCAAGTCAAGCTATATTTTATAACAGCCCAGTAATCTAATTATTCCGTCTGCCTGGGCATTACGCCAAAGTAGTCCTGCAATTTAACCGGGCCTTCCAATATTACTCTGTCTACATATAAAGATCTGTCTTTTCGGGTTCTTACGGTCCACTTAACAAGGGTAATCTGTCCGTTCTCGATTTCGATGGCTGTAATACAGCGGGGATGCACACAGCATCCGTCATTAAAATATAAGGATTCATCTGCCTGAGGAAATACCGGTCTGTGGGTATGGCCTGCAATGAGGATATGATTTCTTTTTTCCGTCCATTCCACCAGTCTTTTTTCAACTATATCCTTTTTGGTATGGTTTTCAGCAGCGCTGGTAGGATCCCTCATGCCGGTAAGTTCTAACGGACGCCATAAATAACGGACTAAAAACCGGGACAATTTCCACAAATTATAGTTTAAGAAGTCGGCCTGGTGCCCGTGGGTTAAGAATAAAAGATTTTTCTCATTTTTATACTGCAGAATTAAACCCTCATGTATTTTAATGCCCGGAAATAAGGCTACCCGTTTTTTTATACTTTCCACATAGTAGGACCTTAAATTATCCTGAGCAAAATTTTTGTATTTTTTTACTTCATCATGGTTTCCATACAGCATATAAAGCCTGCCTTCTTTATAGAACTTTGACATAATCCAGAAAGCATCACTGTGTATGGAGATAATACGGTCTATTTTTCTGTTTTCCCATAGTTCGTCGCCATCTCCTAATTCCATATAAGTAAAATCTTTCCGGTAATAAAAGTCCAGTGCTGCAAAAAATAAATTCTGGTTGTTTAAAAAATTGTCTCCCCAGTTACCGTCGCCTCTATGGCAGTCACTCATTAAAACAATTTTTGAGGTATCATCGATGGGAATATGCTCCGCAGCATCAAATACCTTGTTTAGGCGTGATAATGTTGACATTCGTTCAGATCCTCCCTTTTATGCTTTATTAATCTCATCCTGCAATCCACATTCTTCCAGTGACCTATTAACAAGCGCTTCAAACAACTCGGCAACCTCCGATTCTGATAAGGCAGATATGATTTCTTTCTGAGGCTGTACCGCTAAAAAGATTCCGTTTTGTTTATCAATATTCCGGACGGGTTCCCGTATCGATAAGAAACGCCGGATCAAATCGTAGCCTTTGAACAGTTCCTTGGTACTACCGACATCAATAATCTTGTGATACAGTTTAGGGGCGGCATATCTTACATAATTTAACCGGTCCACCGTGTTGTTGTAAGTCTTCGTTGCAATATTATATGCTTCGCAGTTTCTTATGTTGTTGGTCTGCATATAATTTTCGATAGTTGGAGTTCTCGTGGAAGGCTGTTTGGAATGCGGGGTATCATAAAGCAGTGAGACTGTATTACCCCGTACGGTAAATTCATTCATGGAGTAGCCTGTTTTCATAAGGCCCCCGATAAAGGCATCTCTCATTACTTCATCTTTTAAGGTGATTTCAATGTCAACGGTCAGTTCCGAGGGCCAGGAAAATTCACCCAGACGAAATCCGGTGAGCCACCAGTGGAGTTCTTTCCGGTTAAATAGTTCTCTGCCGTTTTTTTTGAGAACAACGGATAAGGGTAAATGGTCTTCTTTATCCGCGCAGAAGTAAAAGGTACCGTTAAAAACACCAGGAATATTCAGACTAGGACCGGTGGTAGTATAAATACCAATTTCACAGCCGGTAGTCATACCGTATTGGCCTTTCCATAATTCGATGAGCCATTTTTTACCGTCATATTTAAAATAAATGGGTTCACAGTCAATAATCATACTTAAGGCAGCAGAGCCTTCATCATAAGCCTGACAATACCCAACCTCACTCTGCCAGCCATTCATAATGGAATAGAAATAGTCCTGACCCGGGTAGTAAGCAAAGCCAAAAGGTTTCAGGTCGTTATTTAAATCGTCCAGATCAAGGGGGATTAACGGATGGTTTGGTATATTACTGTTTCTGGACACAGGTAAACTCATGGCGCTTAAAACCGATTCTTTTTTACTTTTGTGCCTGGAGGAGAGGATGAATAATACGGCTGTGCAGGTTATGGCAGCTGCAATCAGCAGGATAGCGGGAATAAAAAATTTACCATGTATGATTGAAATCCCGGAGGCTAAAATAACTTCTAATATATTTAAATTCAGCATAATATAACTCCTTTCATATAAACTTATAATATAATATTCGAAAGGGGTGCGCTGTGTTAAAGGAATAACCGGATTACTTGAAATAATTTGATGAAAAATATCTAAAACAATCGATTGGGATTATGAAAAAAGAAGAAGTATGAGAGATGTTAGGAGCTGGTATATTGAGATGCTTTTTTACTCAACGAAATATAGCCTATGAAAGGACACATAGGAAGACGCAAAAATACCGGGCTGTGTAAAATCAAATCAAGGAAGGTTCCAAAATTCGGTTTCACACAGCCCGGTAAAATTAATTCATTAATAAGCTATTTGATTTATTCTTTTTTGGCAGATTTATCCGGGAACTGCTTCTCCAGCCATTGAAGAAATATTACAAAGAATGTTATAACTAAGATAACAGCAAATATTCCAAGCATTCCCTTCCACATGATTCCGAGGGAAATTAAAAACGTGTCAAGATTTCCAGACATATGATTCTCCTTTCCAGGTTGTTAACTCATCAAAATGTTATGAAACATCCATAAAAGATATGGATGATAAGTTTGCATAAGTAATAGTATTACAGAAGTCCGCTGACAAGGCCGATAATGATACCTCCGGCTACAACGGATGCAATCTGACCGGAAACATTAGCACCGATGGCATGCATTAATAAATGGTTGGTAGGATCTTCTTTAATGGCCATTTTCTGAACTACACGGGCTGACATAGGGAATGCGGAGATTCCGGCTGCACCGATCATTGGATTAACCTTATTCTTACGGAAAAGGTTAATTAATTTGGCAAACAGTACACCACCGATGGTATCAAAGATAAATGCTACTAATCCAAGACCCATGATTAAAAGTGTCTGCCAGGTAACAAAAGCGTCTGCTTTCATACTGAAAGAGATGGTAATACCAAGTAATAAGGTTATCAGATTAGCAAGGGAATCCTGTGCTGTTTCAGATAAGCTGTTTAAAACACCGCACTCACGAAGCAGGTTACCAAACATTAAGAAACCAACCAAGGCTACGGACATAGGTGCTACCAAGCCGGCAATCACAGTAACCACAATCGGGAAGATAATCTTAACTCTCTTGGAAACGGATACCGGATTGTAAGGCATACGTATTAAACGTTCTTTTTTAGTAGTAACAAGTTTGATTGCTGCCGGCTGAACAATAGGAACTAACGCCATATAGGAATAAGCCGCAACTGCAATGGCACCAACGTATTTTGAATTTAATAACTGGGATACTAATATAGAAGTAGGGCCGTCTGCCGCACCAATGATACCAATGGAAGCAGCATCTGCCAGATCAAATCCTAAAAGGGTAGCTACGCTTAAGGTGAAAAAGATACCAAACTGGGCAGCTGCACCGAATAATAACATGATTGGATTGGAAAGCAGGGGGCCAAAGTCGATCATGGCACCGATACCGATAAATAAAAGAATAGGCAGTGCTTCGGAAGTTTCGATTCCTACATGGAAAAGCCACTGAATAATACCTTCTGTTTCTCCAAGACCGCTTAAGGTCTGATTCAGTACGCCTGATGACGGTAAATTGACCAAAATAGCACCAAATCCCATCGGCAATAATAAGGCTGGTTCATAACCTTTTACAATTGCCAGATAAATTAATATGATGCCGACAGCATACATAATTAATTGAGGGATTGTAATTGATGTAATCCCTGATAATAAAAAGTCCATAACAAGTTCTCCCTTCGTGCTTGTACAATATTAATGTCTACAGGGGGGATTAGCATTAAAATGACCTGTACCCTAAAAAAGGATACAGGTCTTGTCATTTAAAATTAAACCAGAACATTTTTGTTCATGATGTTGATTTAATTGCAAAAATACTGCTATTAAATAAATATAAGTAATATTTTGCTGACTACTCCCCTATATCTAATTACAATAAAAGTACCATAAATAATAAAAGAAGTCAATATAAATGAAAGAAATGTATGCAATTATTACAAATAATTATAATATATGGTATAATACGATTACAGATTAAGATAAATATAATATTAGCTGATTTTAAGGGGAAAAGGCAGAATAAAAGCCTGATGATAAAGCCTTATGATAAATCCGGAACCAGATTCCGGCATAGCAGGTATAAAGGAGATTCATGATTAGAGATACTTTTGAAAAAATTAAAGATCAAAACGACACCAGACAGAATTTAATCAAGTTACGAGCCGAGTTAAAGGAGGGTCATAATAAAGCCGCTTTATTGTATCAGCTTGGCGGTAACTACACGATTTTTGAGCAATTGCTGGAAAATGAGGATGCAAAAGTAAGAAAAAATACGGCTTTGATAATGGGAGAACTGGCGGTGCCGGAGTTTCTTAATAAATTAATGGAAGCTTACTATAAAGAGACACAGCTCTTTGTCAGAAGTTCTTATCTGACGGCTTTAAGTGAACTGGATTATAACAGTATACTGCCGGAATTAAAGGAAAGACTGAAGGTTTTAAGTACCAAGGAAACAACGGAGGCCGATAGAAAACATATCAATGAGGAGATGCGGGTACTATCTGACCTTATTATATCTGCCGAAGGAATAAAACGCCATGTGTTTACAGGCTTTCAGGTACCTTCCCGGTTGGTGCTGCTGACGAACCGGAATTTCATACCCATTACCCTGGAACAGATTAAGAACGGTGAAGCAAGAGAATTCAATGCCGGCATTATAGTAAAAACCTCCGATTTAAACCAGCTGCTCTCGATTCGGACCTACAGCGAGCTGCTGTTTATGCTTGAAGATTTAAAGACCTGCAAAGGTGATGCTGCCACGGCTGCAAAAAGCCTGGCAGGAAGCAGTCTGTTAAAATTTCTGGGAGACAGACATGATAAGGGTGGGCAATTTTATTTTAGGATTGAACTAAAAAGTAAAGCAGATCTGGCTAAAAAAAGTGCATTTACAAAAAAGCTGGGACTTGAACTGGAACGTTTAACCGGCAGACGGCTGATTAACAGTCCTTCAAATTACGAGTTTGAAATAAGACTCATTGAAAATAAGGAAGGCAGCTACAATTTGTTAATAAAACTATTTACCCTGACAGATGAGCGGTTTACCTATCGAAAACATGCGGTTGCGGCCAGTATTCAGCCGGTGAACGCGGCTCTTACGGCGGCTCTTGCCGGGGATTATCTAAAAGAAGGAGCTCAGATTTTGGATCCCTTTTGCGGAGTTGGTACCATGCTGGTGGAGCGTCATAAACTGGTGAAGGCCGATACCATATACGGATTGGACATTTACGGCGATGCCATTGAGAAAGCAAAAGAGAATTCCAAAGAAGCACATACCATCATTCATTATATTAACCGGGACTTTTTTGACTTCAGGCATGAGTATTTATTTGATGAAATCATTACAGATATGCCAAGGAAAATGGGACATACGGAAGAAACGCAAATTATTGAACTTTACAGAAGGTTTTTCATAAAAGCCAAGGAGCATTTAAAAAAAGACGGAATTATGATTTTGTATTCCCATAACCGGGAGTTAGTAAGAAAGCTGTTGAATCCTAAATTCTACCGGCTGGAGAGGGAGTATGAGATATCTAAAAAGGAAGGCTCCTATGTTTATATCATTCGGAATATATAAGTTTAGATCATACGGAAAATATAAGTTTTAATCATTCGGAAAATATAAGTTTTAATCATTCGGAATATATAAGTTTTAATCATTCGGAATATATAAGTTTATATCATACGGAAAATATAAGTTTAAATCATTCAGAATATATAAGTTTATATCATTCGAAATATAATATGTAATAAGCAAGTTGACAGATAAATAACAAAAGAAGGCTGTTTTATAATTGTAAGGAAAGGCAGGAATTACAGTGGCAAAAATTGTTGAACTAAATATGGAAAATGAAGAAGAACTATGCGAAGTCGCAAAAGCTTTATCATCGCCGGTTCGCATAGAAATACTTAAGTTACTGTATCATGAAGGTTTAATCATTAATGAGATTGCAAAAAAGCTAAGGATTCCTCCTTCCAGTGCCGCGCTTCATGTTAAGATTCTTGAAAAAGCCAATCTGATACGGCTGGAAGAACAGCCCGGTACCAGAGGCTCTATGAAGCTTTGCAGCCGAAAAAAAGATTATGTCAATATTAGCTTAATAGCAGCTAATTATCATATTAATGAAGTTGCAAGCGTGGAAATGCCCATTGGAGCCTTCTCGGAGTGCAGGGTAGTTCCAACCTGTGGTCTTGCTGACAAGGAACATATCATTGGAATGGAGGATACGGAGTATTGCTTTTACCTGCCCGAGCGGATCCATGCACAGATTATCTGGAGTTCGGGCGGATATCTGGAATACCGTTTTCCGAATCTGGTGCCGCCGGGAAGGGAGCTTAAAAAGGCATGTGTTTCTATGGAAATCTGTTCGGAGGCACCCGGCTACCGGGAAGACTGGAAATCGGACATAACCGTATGGATTAACGGGCAGGACTGCGGAACCTTTACCTGTCCGGGGGATTTTGGGTCCAGAAGAGGACGGTTAAATCCCGTTACCTGGGTATCCGGCAATACTCAGCATGGCCTGCTGATGAAATGGGAAATCTGCCGGGACGGTTCGTATATTAACGAGAAAAAAGTGAATGAATGCTGTATAAACGAGCTTAATCTTATGGAACAGTCCGCCATAACGCTTCGGATCGGAAACAAACTGGATGCGAAATATATAGGAGGGTTTAATTTATTTGGAAAGGAATTCGGGGATTATGCTCAGGATATTATATTGAATGTAGAGTACGGTTAATGAAAACCAGTTCGCAGGAACTGTTAGAATGGTTTCGGATGAGAAACTCTGGATTATCGGTTATCCGAAATATTTGTTATATTTTAAAGTACATATGATAAAAAATACAAGCCGGTCTGTTTCAACCACCAGTAACCAGGAAGAATAGAAGCTATATACGGCCGGCTGCAGTAATGATTAAGATTTTCAGGGGATTTAGAAGGTGTGATTAAAGGTATTAGAAACAGAGTCCTTTGAGCATACAATCTTACAATCCGGTTATCACTTTAGGCAGCAGGAGCTACATGTTATTCAGCAATTAAACTTTTAGCAAGTTAAGTATTAAAAACAATAATCCAGCCAAACAATACACATCTTTTACAGGTCAGGAATAACAAAGCATGAGAATTCATTATAGGATATGATTAACAAAGTGTAATAAATTCATTAGGTCATGTATATCTATTCTAATATTAAGTTAAATATATATAAATCTATTGTCTGGTCATGTACACAAATCCGTATCATCCAAAAATGATCATACTAATATTAAGTAAAGATATCAAATCTGTATCATCCAAGAATGATAATACAATTATCAAGTAAAGCAAACACTCTAAACAAATCTAGAACAATAATTCTATCATTTTGAAAGTAAAATAAATCTAATAACAAGTCAGACAAAATAAATCCATCGAATCAAATGTAAAAATAGCAATCTATTATCAAACGAAGTATATAAATTCGAATAATCTAATAACAATCCTGTCCCAATCAGCAAACAAAGAAAATAAGTATAAACACAGTAATTACGGAATAAGCTGATTTAAAGTAATACAACAAAAATATTGTTTAAATAGTAATTATAGTTATAAATTATACTGAAATAATAATTGGAAAATATTGACATTTTATATAAAATCACTTAATATGATGAGTAAGGAACAATAAATATGTTTTAATATTCATTTTGTTTCCGGATAGCAGAGAGATTCAACAAAATTTATGTTTAAATTAGATTTGTCTTCTATATGAATCTGTGTTTGGAAAGTATTTCTCAAGCCAGCAATTAGAATTGGTAAGCAGAGATATTTTAGACATGACTTTGTTCGGATCAAATTTTAAAAGGGAGGTATCTATATGAAGAAAAAATTATTATGTGCATTGGCAGCGGTAAGCCTTCTTGTCTTTTCCTTCGCCGGTTGCTCCGGCAAGGATACGGCCGATACGGCAAGTACGGATAACGGACAGAAACAAACCGGTGCCGCCGATACGAAAGAGAATGCCTCAACAGACACGGTGGATGTAAATGAAGACGGTACGGTTAATAACCCAGAGAATGTGAAGACAGAGGACGGAAAGCTGGTATTCTGGTCTTTATTCAGCGGCGGGGACGGCTCCTTTATGGATTCCATTATTTCTGATTATAATAAAACCGGCCCCTCCATGGGTGTCCAGTCAATTATGTTGGTCTGGGGAGATTATTATACGAAGCT
>JAEZSL010000057.1 GCA_023443925.1 Bacillota bacterium
GTTAAGAACAGAAGACTGTAATCGTAATAACTATGGAATTTTTTTAATTTTCCCTGTTCTCTTTCTGCTCTTGTCATTTATGCTCCTATCTGTACGAAATGTACGAATGAATGACTTTTATATCGGGGTCGACGATATTTTACGGTTCTAATAAGCTGTAACCTTTAAGCCGCAGGAACCGGAACAGGGATTATGCAAGATTTTTCACATATTCCTTAAATAAATTTCCCCGTTCTTCATAATCTCTAAACATTCCCCAGCTTGCACAGGCGGGGGAAAGCAATACGGAATCACCCGGTGCTGCCTTTTCGGCACATATATTCACCGCTTCTTCCAGCGTTTCTGCAAATATTATACTTTCAAAACCATGGCGCCTTGCGGTCTCGGCGATCTTATCCCTGGTCTGGCCAAGCAAAACCAGATAGCGCACTTTGCTTCCAAATTTTCCCATCCATTCATCATACTCTGACCCTTTATCATAGCCTCCGGCTATTAAAAGAGTGGGCGATAACATGGATTCTATGGCTTTCATGGAGGCATCCGGGTTAGTGCCTTTCGAATCGTTATAGTACTTTACTCCGTTTTTTGTTGTAACAAATTCTATTCTATGTTCTACTGCAACGAAATTCGTTATGGCATATTTTATTTTTTCCATAGGAACTTCCAGGAAAATACCGCAAGCTACGGCAGCCATTACATTTTCATAGCTGTGGCGGCCGAATATCTTTAGTTCATGAATATTGCAGACTAAGGTTTTCGTCTTACCGTCATTATATATAATATTATCCTCTTCCAGATAAATTCCCTGTTCCAGAGAATGCAGACTGCTAAAATAAAATACTTTCGTCTTTAATTCACCACCCATTTTTCTCAGGGTTTCATCTTCATAGTTTAATATACAGACATCTTCTTCTCTCTGATTCAAAGTAATATTTTTCTTGGCGGCAATGTAGTTTTCCATGGTATGGTGCCGGTTTAAATGATCCGGCGTTATGTTTAAAATTGCACTGACATCCGGCTTGAAGGTTTCAATGGTTTCTAACTGAAAACTGCTTATCTCGGCAACCGTAACGGATTCTTCCGTTGTCTTCTGAACCATTTCCGTATAGGGTACACCGATATTACCCACTACAAACACATTCTCAAAATAGGTCTTCATAATATCGCCTACTAAAGTGGTAGTGGTAGTCTTACCATTGGTCCCTGTTATACCTACGATTCTTCCCTTAGAAAAGTAATATGCAAGTTCAATTTCGCCCCAGACAGGAATGTGTTTTTCCTTCATACTGCTAACCAATTCCAGATCCGTAGGAACACCCGGACTTAAAATCAACAAATCGATGGTATCCAGCAATCCTTCCGGTATGGTCCCAAGCAGTATTGTTCCGTTAAAGTCTACCGGCAGTTTTGCTTTTACAGCATCCAGGTCCTGCTTATCGTTTCCATCATAGATTATGAGTTCAGCTGCAGTCGTTTGCAATAACTTTGCAGCGGAAATGCCGCTTTTACCGGTTCCAAATATAAAAATACGTTTGCCTTCAAGTTTCATTTAACTTTTCCTCCCAGATGTTATAATCCCATTAATGCAATCAGACAGAGTATTGCAGTAATGATGGAAAAAACTGCCACAACCCTTGTTTCAGCCCAGCCGCACAACTCGAAATGATGATGAATCGGGGCCATTTTAAAAATACGTTTACCGCCGGATAATTTAAAATAACCTACCTGAAGCATTACCGATATTACTTCTACCAGATAAATCAAGCCGACAATCAGGATAAAGAGCGGCATTCGCAGCATATACGCCGATGCGGCCACAAAACCACCCAAAGCCAGGGAACCCGTATCCCCCATAAAGACTCTTGCCGGATAAATATTAAATACTAAAAATCCCAGAAGGCTTCCTGCAACTGCACAGGTAATGGGAGAAATTCCACTGTGTATTCCAATGGCAACGACAGAAAAAAAAGTAGCGATTAGCAGGGTAACACTGGTTGCCAGGCCATCCAGTCCGTCGGTAAAATTAGCACCGTTGACTGTACCTAAAACAGCAATAAATAATAACGGAATGAATAAATATGATGTATCCAGGTATTTGCCGTCCGCAAAGCCTCCGGTAAAAGGTATCAGCATAGTCATGCCTACATCCGTATAATTAACCAGGTAATATCCGAAAACCGAGGTTACCAGGATCTGACCCACCAACTTCTGCCAGGCTCTAAGACCCATAGACCGTTTCATAACGATCTTGATATAGTCATCCAGCAGTCCGATTATACCAAATCCAACGGTAGTGAATAAAACCGGTATCATATCCGGATATTTTCCGATATAAAATACAGAAGTAAGGGTAACGCCAAGCAGAATAATAATTCCACCCATTGTTGGTGTCCCTGATTTCTTTAAATGGCTTTCGGGGCCGTCATCGCGGACAAACTGACCAAATTTTAATCTTTTTAAAAAAGGAATTAAAATCGGACACAAGACGATGCTGATAACAAACGAAACAATAACCGGCATTAATATTTTAAAATCCATCTTTCTTTCCTCCCAAGTGACTCCTCTAATAATTTCTTTTGTATAGCAAGTTGACTGTTTAGTCAGCAAGCATATGTTTTAAACGTTAAAAACCAACTTTTTTATTATATGCTATTCCAGGTATAGAATCAAGTCACTATTTAGATTTATCATCTCACCCGATAAAGGGAACTGTTCTTTAACGGTATCACCTTCACCCAGATAATATATCTCATCATAATCTATATCCTTTAAGGCTTCTTTTAAATCCTCTTTCTTCAGACCAACCAGATTTGGCATTTTTATAGTACCAATATTATAATCCTTTGTCTCTGCTTCGGTATATTTGGGTTCAACCCCCAGATAAGGCAGTACATTATCAAATACCTCTGCAATTACCGGTGCCGCGATGGTGCCGCCGTAATAAATTCCGGTAGGTTCATCAATTAATACTACTGCTATAACCTGCGGATTATCCGCAGGGGCAAAACCTACAAAGGAGGATATGTATTTGTTGCTGCTTCTTGGAAGCTTTTCGGAAGTAGCGGTCTTTCCTCCGATTTTAAAACCAGGTAAATATGCACGTTTTCCGGTACCGTCAGAGACTACCGCTTCCAGCAGTTCCTTCATGGTATCCGAAGTTTCTTTGGATACTACACCTGTTGCACCTTCATACTGGAAAGTCTTAACCGTATTTCCCTCCGTATTCATTACCTGTACTCCAAAGTGCGGAGTGACGATATTGCCACCGTTAATTACCGCACTGGCTGAAACTAAGAGCTGCAGCGGTGTAATCTGAAAGGACTGGCCAAAGGAAATTGTGGCAAGTTCTACGGCACCTACATTCTCCGGTTTGTGCATAATGGATTTGGCTTCACCGGGCAGGTCAACACCAGTCTTACTAAACAGCCCCAGTTTACTGAAATACTTATACATATTGGTTACACCAACCCGGGCACCGATTTCCATAAATACTGGATTACAGGAATTTTTGATGCCTTCCACAAAATCTTCACTGCCGTGACCTCCTACCTTATGACAGCGGATTCTCCGGTCTTCCACAATTTTATATCCGGGACAGAAAAAACGATCGGTTAATTTAACTACCTTCTCTTCCAGAGCGGCTGTTGCTGTAATAATCTTAAAGGAAGAACCCGGTTCATAGGTATCACTGATGCAAGCATTTCTCCACATATTATTCAACAGATCATTGGTTTGCTTACTGGTTAAAGAAGAGGCATCGACTCCGCTTAACATGTTATCTGTCAGAGTATAGGGATCGTTAAGATTGAATTCCGGTGCGTTAACCATGGCATATATTTCACCATTCTGAGGATTCATAAGAATCATCTTAACATTATTGGCATTCTTGGCTTCCTTGATTTTTAGGGCTGCCTGTTCCGCATACTTTTGTATATTTACATCCAGGCTGATATATAAGTCATTACCGGCTCTGGGTTCAATGCGGTCCTCGGCGGCATTTTCTATTTCAACACCATATGCGGTCGTTAGCGTCAATATGGTGCCGTCGGTGCCTTTTAAATAATTATCGTATTCAACTTCCAGTCCAATTATACCCTGATTGTCGCTTCCGGTAAAACCTATAACTTTGGAGGCCAGGCTTTCATATGGATAATATCTCTTGTAATCTTCATCTACCATAACTCCGTCTAAGTCAAAATTACGGATTTCATCAGCAATTTCCTTATCTACATTGGATTTGATCCTTTCAATAGAAGAAATCTTTTCAACTCTTTTCCTTACCGCCTCTTTACTAAGCCCAAGCTTATCTGATAATAATTGAATTACCTTTTCGGGGTCGGTAATCTGACTATGTATAACAGAAATTGTACTGACGGGTTTATTGGTTGCGATGGCTATTCCATTTTTATCGTATATGGTTCCTCTTTCTGCCTTGATTGCCCTTTCTCTTTCATGGAGGTCTTCTGCACGTTCCGCATATTCGGCGGATTTAACGATCATCAGATAACCAAGCCTGGCTGTTAAACCAATAGCCGCAATCAGAATGACTGATACGATAACGAGTACATTTCGACGATTAAAGGTTTTATTACGTGCCATAGGATAACCTCATTTATCTTATCGTTTTATTTTATTACAAATAGTATGAGGTTATGATTATATATTTATAAACTAATT
>JAEZSL010000058.1 GCA_023443925.1 Bacillota bacterium
TTTTGTACAGTGACTTGTCGCCAGTTTCATAACTTGACATTCGCTCCACGGAAAACCTACATTTTATGTAGCAACCTCTCGCTTCTACGCTATCAATGTCACAGCATTAATTAGTATACTACAGGCTGAAAATTATTGCAAGTATTTTTTTACAAATTTTTTATATTATTTTTAGAGGTTCCCCCTGCCGTCTGAGCTAAGGATGCACGGCACAGTATTTTTAGCTATTATCAGAAATAAAAAGCTGCTTAGGATAACTTATACTATAGGAACAAATACCAGATTCCTATAATCGGATACATGGCGCAAGCAAAGCCTGGCCTTTTATCAGAAGTTAAGCAGCAACTTCTGACGTGTTATATTATGGGTATTTTATTGCACTGTATTCTATTTTACTTTAAATACAATGAATTCTTTTACAGCATAATTACAAACTATTGCAAACTGGTCTGCAAAACCATTCATTAATATTTTATCCATATACCAATTACCAGTTATTAATAAGTAAAAATATATGTATTATAATAAGTAAGAATATATGTATTATAATAAGTAAGAATAGCTTAAGTGTAAACCTAAGATGCTTTTTTCTACTGCTTTACAAAAAAGAAATAATCTTTGATATAGAAAGTTTCCGGCGATACCGTTGATGATAGGTGACTTATGATTTATTCTTTTATGGCACAGGTAATTCAAATTCCTTCAACCTGTGCCATAAAAGGTTCTGCCGTAGAGGAAGTAAAAAAATACGCAAAAGAACACTATCTTTTCTACTTAAAAATTAAATTCATTCTCCCACTCAAAACCTTCTGATTCCTCCAGACATTTGGGCCAGTGGCCGCACCACTTCGGCACTTCAGGTGTACCTACCCTGTCAAGGCTTGGCGTATAGGGTTTTATATCAAGTACCGGTGAGCCCTCATCCGCGTCAATATAGGATATTTGTATTATGCCAGTTTCATAGTCAATATGGATTACCTGTACGGCAGTTAGTGCAAGGGGATTGGGGCGTACGGGTGACCTTGTGGCAAATGTGCCCATTACGGCCGGAGCTTTTTTATAGGGCTGGGGCACTTCAAAGATCTTTCTCATTTCTTCCTTATCAAAACCGCTGAACCACCAGATGACATTTAGGTGGCTGAATCCGTCTAACGCCTGCAAGGCCGGGATGTATTCCGGCTCAAGCTCGATATATGTTTCCATATCCTTTACGCTGATTTTACCAATCGGCTTTACAATAAAATTATTCATAGTATAATTTCCTCCATAATATTTTTTTAGTTCTGCAAAACCAGTGTATACCCTCACACCATGTGAGAGTCAATAAAGGAAAAAGACGTTATGCAAAAAGATGCAATAACGCCTTTTGTTAAATTCTTTCAAGGGGTATTTGTAATTCAGTCAGATAATTATCAGGATTTTCCTCATTCCAGGGTCCCCGGTGGACAATCTGCCTGTTCTGCCCGGTCATTCTATATTGGGTATGTTCATTCAGCCAGTTTGCCATGGCAAGATATGCCCCCGCTATATTTTTAAAACTTCCATAGACCATGGTACAGGCCATAAACGGCACCGGTTCCGTAATACGAAATACAAAGCCGTTTTTATTTTCTCCTGTTTTGTCTACCAGTGCGCATACCTCCATATCCACATCGTTTTCCCGGTATTCCGTATCATGATATATGGTAAAAGTATTGCTTGAAACCTGGAGCTTAATTTCAGCTGCATAAGCCGATATTTCTTTCCACAATTGTTCTTCGGCATAATAGTCGGGTACAGTTCTTCTTAAGGAAAATACCTGATAACCCGGAATGGCTTTAATTGAAACATTATAATGAATCCCGATCTTCTCACAGCTTATATCCTTTTGCGCCAGTTCAATTTTAGACAGCCTATCCTGCTCCGCCTTAATGGTGTTTTTGATCTCCAGTCTCTTTTTTTCAAGCAGCCCGGAAATAAGTGCACTGTCCCATTGTTTGAGGGCCGCAGCAATTTCCGCAACATTAAAATTTAAATCCCGCAGAAAAATAATCTTGTTCAAAACTGAAATCTGATTTGCGGTATAGAGTCTGTAGTTTGTAAACTTATCCGTTTCAGCGGGTTTTAACAGCCCTGTTTCATCGTAATATCTCAGCATTCGGATCGACACTTGTGTCAGCTTGGAAAATTCACCGATTTTAAACATTCTCACCACCCCCATTGCATATCGTAAACTTGCTTGCAGGACTGCTTAAATAGAAAGAGTGTAAGGAGGTAACTTATAAGACTTGATGTCCGCTCCAGCGTCCGGAAGCCCCACAGGGTAAGACCAGATTATTTGAGGTTACCGGCAGCCCTACTTCTCCGGCATCCACACTGCCTCCGAATCTTGCCTTAATTTCAATTCCCAGCAGATAGGCCAGAACCGCAGGCTGTAAACCGGTGGTATAGGAATTGATGAGGAAAAATAATGGTTCCTTTGTTAACACCTGGGAACATAATTTTACAAAGGGATGGATACTGTCTTCAATCTTCCAGATTTCTCCCTTGGGCCCTCTGCCGTAGGAAGGCGGATCCATAATCACAGCGTCATAATAATTTTCCCTGCGGATTTCCCGCTCCACAAATTTACCGCAGTCATCTACGATATAACGGATGGATGCATTTTCAAGACCGGAAATCGCTGCATTTTCCTTAGCCCAGGTTACCATTCCTTTGGAGGCGTCTACGTGGGTAACACTGGCTCCTGCTTTGGCCGCCGCAATGGTGGCACCGCCGGTATAGGCAAATAAATTTAATACTTTTATCTCACGGTCCGGCTTTAACTGCTTCTGCCTGCGGATAATATCTCCAAACCATTCCCAGTTGGCCGCCTGCTCCGGAAAAATTCCGGTGTGCTTAAAGCTGAAAGGCTGCAGGTTAAAGCATAGATCCTTGTATTTTATCTGCCACTGCTTGGGCAAATCGAAAAATTCCCATTCACCGCCACCCTTACTGCTTCTATGGTAATGAGCATTTGGTTTCTTCCAGCCGGCATGAGTCTTCGGTGTATCCCACAGTACCTGCGGATCCGGGCGAACCAGTATATAATTACCCCAGCGTTCTAACTTTTCTCCCAAAGAAGTATCTATAACTTCATAGTCTTTCCATCCATCTGCAATCCACATATCTATTCTATTCTCTCTTTCGGTGTTTTTTTACTGTCATGGCCTCATACCAGTTTTATTTATTCTTTACGGAGGATTCCCGGATTACGGTCTCCGTATTAATAATTACAATTTCTTTTGGTAAATCGATATTTCCTATACGCCACATTAAAATCTGGACCAGTCTTCTCCCCATTCTTTGATTACCGATATGTACGGTGGTCAGAGACGGTGATAACAGTTCCACTTCTTCTTTGTCGTCAAATCCGGTTACGGCAACCTCTTCCGGAATCCGTATCCCTTTTTTCTTAAGCCAGAGCATCACATCTTTTGCGATATCATCGTTGGCACAGACAAAGGCCTCCGGCATGGCTGTGAGGCTTTCCATTACTTTTGCAATTTCCTCCTGCCGGTAATACCTGTGTTCCACATGCCGGTTGAAGACAAACTTATCCTCCGGCAAAATCCCATACTGTTCCAAGGCTGCCACATACCCTTCATAACGGTCTCTGATGGTTCGGCAGTAAGTGGTATCACCGATAAATCCAATCTTTTTCATTCCCTGACTCAGCAGGTGTTCTGTCAGTATTCTGGTACTGTTATACCCCTCAAACAGGAGTATATCTCCCCAGCCTGCGATTTCATGAACATTGCTTGGCCCATCCAGAAATACCACCGGCACATCCTTTTTTATAATCAATTCCAGGTATGACTTACGAAATACACTTAAAATTATAATACCGCTCATATCCGTCTGCATGTCCAGAGGCAGAACATGGTTTGCCTCATCTTCTTCACTGATAAAATTAAATTGAAGACGGCAATTATTTTTATTCAGCTCATCGGAAATACCCATAATAATCCGGTTCCAAAAAGCAGACAGTTCCCTTCTGGCAAAAACAACGATGGTCTTGGTTCGTTCCAGGCTGTCTTTTATTTTAAAATCGTTTAGTACAACCGGTGATAATTTTGAATATCCCATCTCATAGGCTTTCTTTATTACCAGATATCTGGTCTCATAGGCTACGGTTTCACTGTTATTCAAGGCCTTTGCTACCGTATTGCGGGACAAATCCAGTTCTCCCGCCACATCCTGTATTGTTACTTTTCTCATTGCTTCACCCCATTCCGTACGGACCTGTATTAAAATCCGTATTCCAAATTCTTAAATCATTTATCTCCACCCCGATAATAAGCGTTAAAAAGCATTGATTCTGCACAATTAATATACAATGGTGTAAAATAATGTTCACATATTTCTGTCATATTAAATTTACAACAGCCATCTGCGGATGTCAATTGTAATTTCCCGGAGTTTATAAAGAGCCAATTTCCCCTTCCTGGTTGTTTATATAATTTGAAAATCGCTTCCTTTAATCCTGATAATTTTTATAATCCGGATGATTTAGATGATTTCTTATTTTATTTTAATCTGTTCATTATTATTTTAACCCTTTTTTAACTTGACGTTACAGTAAAAAAAAAGTAAACTTAAAAGTGCAGATAACACAAAAATTAACTATTAAAACGCTGACATATCTGCTTCTGGCAGAGATCAGTTTAAAAAGATGGAGGGATTACACATGGGAATTTTAACAAGATTTAAAGACATTATGTCCAGCAATATCAATGCTTTACTGGATAAAGCGGAAGATCCGGAAAAGATGATTGATCAGTGCCTGAGAAACCTCAACAGTGATTTAGGTAAGGTAAAATCCGAAACCGCAACAATTATGGCAGAAGAACAACGTGCAAAGCGTGTTCTCGATGAGTGCAATGAAGAAATTGCCAGAATGCAGACCTTCGCAATTAAAGCCCTGGAAGCAAACAACGAAGCGGATGCCAAAAAATTTCTGGAACAGAAAGCACTCTTTACCAATAAGGCAGCCGGTCTTCAGGAAGCTTATGATTTATCTCATGCCAATGCAGAGCACATGAGGGAGATGCACGATAAATTAGTTGGGGATATTAATGAATTAGAATCCCGTAAAGAAATGATAAAAGGCAAATTATCCGTAGCCAAAGCACAGGACCGTATCAATAAAATGACTTCATCCTTTGCCAGTGCCAATGATTCCATATCCAGCTTTAATAAATACGAAGAAATGGCTGATAAAGCTCTTGATAAAGCAAACGCCATGGCGGAATTAAACCGGACTACTTCTGAGAATTCCATCAATGACCTTACGAAGAAATATTCTTCAGATACCGATGTGGACGCAGAACTGGAAATGTTAAAAGCAAGCATGAATAAATAAGGATTCGCTCATACGGATACGAAAAAAAAGCGGCAGGATAGTCGGCCGCTGTTTTTCGCGCTGCAAAACGACTAAGGCAGAAAGAGGTAACTTTCATGGTAGTACAATATAAATGTCCTAATTGCGGTGCCGACATGGTATTTGACAGTACCTCCGGTATGCTGCACTGTGACAGCTGCGGAAGAAATGACAGCATCGAAGCTTTCCGGGATAATAAATCCGATACCGGGCAAAGCTCTAACCATTCCCGCGACGGCCAAACTGGTGATTCGTCTCACTTCCATACCTATGATGAAAATGAAACTTCGGAATATCACTGCAATAATTGCGGTGCCGTGTTGATTACAGACAAAAATACGACTGCTACAACCTGCAGCTTCTGCGGTGCCGGGGTCGTTCTCTCAGACCGGTTAAGCGGCAGTCTTGCACCGGCTAAAGTAATTCCCTTTTCCATCAATAAACAGCAGGCCCAGGAGGCCTTTAAAAAATGGTGCAGGAAAGGTCTGCTTACTCCAAAAGGTTTTGTGACGGCTGACCGCATCAAAAGCATAACGGGTTTATATGTGCCTTTCTGGCTCTATGATTTAAACGGTCTGGGTGAGGCAAATGCAACCTGTACCCGGGTAAGAACCTACCCCCAGGGAGACTACATTTATACCGAAACCAGTTATTTTCAGGTTTACCGACAGGTAAACCTAAATTACCTGAAAGTTCCGGCAGATGCTTCGGAGAAAATGAATGATGAATTAATGGATAAATTAGAGCCATACCAATATGGTGACCTTAAGAGTTTCAATATGCCTTATCTGGCCGGATATCTTGCAGAAAAGTTTAATTATGATGACAAATCTTTATTTGCCAGGGTTCAGGAGAGGGTAAATAATTATGTAGACACTTATTTAAAGTCTACCATTCACGGCTATACCACCACGGCTTATAACCATAAAAATATCAATGTCCGTGAACTTCATGCAGATTATGTACTTCTGCCGGTCTGGATGGTATGCTATGATTACAAACATTCGGAACATACCTTTGCCATGAACGGGCAGACCGGTAAAATCGTCGGTAAACCGCCCCTCAGCAAAGGTAAGATAGCCGCCTGGTTTGCAGGTGTCAGTGCCGGTGCTTTTGCTGTGATCAAGCTTATCGCTGTTCTGACGGGAGGTCCGATTCTATGAAAACAAATAGCGTGATTATTTCAGCGGTTTTTATCCTGCTGCTTACCTTGATTGTAACAGCAGGTTGTGCTTTTCTTAATCCAATAAATGCACAGGCAGCCCCGGGAGACCAGAAAGTATACGACAATTACGGACTTTTCAGTGAGGATGAAATTACTGATTTAGAGGATGTCTGTGCACAATATGGGGAAGACGGCAAGGTTGACATCGTTGTCGTTACGGATGATCTTAACGGTGCATCCACTCAAAAATATCTGGAAGACTTTTATGATGAATATGCCTTTGGCTACAATCAGGAATTTGGCGATGCAGCCATAATTCTTGTTAATATGTATGAGTCCGACCGTTCCGTAACAATCCAGGGTTACGGCAAGGCGGAGTATAATCTAAATAATGACCGGATCGAATATATCCTGGATGATGTGACGGAGCTTTTAAAGAATGGTGAATATTATAATGCCATGGAGGAATTCGCCAAACAGTCGGCATATTATATGAACGAATCCAAAGGTGTTAATACTGCTCCTGCCACAGGGGAAGCCGGTTCCGGCAATTATTACGGAGAATCCGGTTATTCCGGTCCCAGTGACTATTACGGAAAAAAAGAAGATAATATTTTCTATAATACCTTTTTTCAATTGGGGATTGCTGTTATAATAGGAGCAGTAACCGTTGGCATCATGGCGGCCGGCTCCGGCGGCAAGGTTACCGTTTCCAACCGGACGTACCTGGATGAAGGAAACTCCGGTGTTACCGCCTCCCGTGATGATTATATCAGAACTACCACAACCAGGGTGAAAAAGCCGGATAATAATAACGACGCCGGCAGAAGCAGCGGTGGCGGCGGTATCTCAAGCGGCGGCCATTCCCATAGCGGGGGCAGCCGGGGCTTTTAATAAGCGGAGGAAG
>JAEZSL010000077.1 GCA_023443925.1 Bacillota bacterium
GGTTGGAGGAATGTGCAGATTGGTCTAAACACGCTGTTGGTTATTTCGGAGAATTAGCGGAACTGACAATATCTCAGATTGCAAAGAATGATATTGAAGTGCTTGACGTAATCAAGAAAGTTATTAAAAGCTTATCAAACCAGGAGTGATTTTTATGGCCATTATTCAACTCGTGGAAATGTGTCAAAGAATTATGATAAGCTGTGTATTCCAATGCTTCAGAGGAATCGCTAAGGAAGTAAAATCGTGAGCAGTAATTTCACTTATCTCAAACTAGCAGGGGGGAATAAAGGGTGATAATTAAATGGTTTCCACGTTCATGGATTCAGATAAAAACATCAGAGTATGTCATCTATATTGATCCATCCTATATGAGCACATATTTTAAAAAATATAATTATATTTTTCCGGAGATACCGACGTTATTCCGGAGATGAAAGATCTAAATAATATTGATATTGCCATTATTCCAATTGGCGGAATATTTACCATGGATATAAACGAAGCTTATGAAGCTGCGCTTACAATAATGCCCAAAATGGTAATACCGGTTCACCATTTAAAAGCAAGTCCATTGGAATTTAAGATGAAATTAGAAAAAGCAGGTATAGATGTAATTGCGCCAACCATAGGAGAAGAAGTAGAAGTATAAAAATATATTCATGATAGTTTGAACCTCTTTTAAATTCAGATTGCCTCATTTAAACATTTGATTTATAATTATATGGTTGCGTTAATCTGATGATAAAAGAGGTAGAGAATGAACAAAAAGTGGTTTAAACTGGATAAAGGGGCAGACAAAGAAATAATCTCACTGGCGTGGCCTTCCATTACCGAGCAGATACTTGAGATGATGGTAGGAATGGTTTCCACCATGTTTATGGGGAAAATAGGTGTTTTTGCAGTGGCAGCCGTTGGTATGGTAAATATGCTTATGGGATTCCTGCAGACAGTTTTTTCAGGCTTATCCATCGGTACGACGGTTGTTATAGCAAGAGTAACCGGGGAGGGCAATCATACAGAAGCAAAACGGGCATTAATACAATCCGGGTATATGGCTATCGTTCTCGGAGTGCTTTTGGCAGTGGTGGGCAGAATATTTTCACTATCATTATTAAGCCTTTTTTTTGGTAAAGCAGAACCGGAGGTTTTTCAAGCCGGAATCAGTTATTTTAATATAGTTCTGATAAATCTACCTTTTCTTGTACTTGATATCATAGTTTCAGGAGCCATGAGAGGAGCCGGAGATACAAAAACGCCAATGATAATTACCGGCGGAGTAAATATTATAAATATAATATTAAATACAATATTGATATTCGGTGTACCTTTCCTACATATCCCCGCATTTGGTATTGTGGGTTCGGCTATAGCAGTCACAATTTCAAGAATTATTGGTGTAACTGTCAGAGTTTTGGTTTTATATAACTATAAAGGGCTCAAGCTTAATCTAAGCCTTAAGGACGACTACATTATTAAGCCGGAATTAATTAAGAGAATTGTCAGGATCGGTATACCAGGTTTCATTGAGCAGGCCGTAATGCAGGGAGGTTTCCTTATGGTGCAGATTATTATTGTTCCGCTGGGAACAGTAGCTATGGCTGCGTATCAGATCGGCTTAAATATAAATGCACTTGCTTTCTTCCCGATATTCGGTTTTGCCATAGCAAATACCACTCTGGTAGGACAAAGCCTTGGGGAAGAAAATCACCAAAAGGCTGAAATTTATTCCCGGGAGAGTTTGAAGATTACAATGGCTGTGGGCTTTTTCATCGGTATTTTTATGATTATATTTTCAAAATATCTTGCGGCTTTGTATACCAGTGATCCTCTTGTAATGAAAGAATCCATCGGTATTGTCTGTACCTTTGGAGTGATAGAACCATTGCTGGCGATACTAAATCTTTGTTCAGCAACCTTAAAAGCAGCCGGTGACATCAAGTTTGTTATGGTTACTTCCTTTGTAGGACTGTGGACGTTCAGAGTTATCTTGTCCTATCTGCTTATTCATATGTTTGGAATTGGTTTGACGGCGGTTATGATTGGTATATTCTTCGATTTTTGTTCCAGGTCGATTATGTATCTAATCAGGGTACATAACGGAAAATGGAAATACATTAGAATATAATAAAGGATCAAAAGCCAGAAATAGAACGATGAAATGAAATATATAAACGACCTGAAACAAGAAATAGAATACGGAATAATATAAAAATTTCGTACTATAATTAAATACTTATGTAAGGGATGAGATTGGGATACCAAAGGTAAACAGGTGAACTGTCAAGAGATAAATAGTGGGGCCGTTATGACATCCATTCTATGCTTCAGGCTAATTGGAATGTTGGCTTGCTAAGATGGTATACAGATTATAATTTTTATAATATAATATCCCTATCTTTTATAATTTGGAAAGAAAAGCAAACTGGTTCCTGTACCAGGCTTAGGCAGAGAAGAACAGATTAAAGGGTCTTTGGGATGCTTAAGGAATATCTGTATTTACAAATAATCATTTTTACACAAGGAGAGAATTTCATGCACTATATACCAGAGGGTTATTCAAGCAAAACAACATTAAGAGAAACAGAAGTAGCGATTAAACTGATTAAGGATTATTTTGAAAATAGTCTGGCAAAAAAGTTAAATCTGACAAGGGTTTCAGCACCATTATTTGTGCTGCCGGAAACAGGATTAAATGATAATTTAAATGGTGTTGAACATCCGGTTTCATTCGCCGGAGTTGGCACACAAAATAGAAACTGTGAAGTAGTCCAATCCCTTGCAAAATGGAAGAGACAGGCTCTTAAGAGATATAAGTTTGGCGTTGGAGAAGGTTTGTATACGGATATGAATGCAATCCGATGTGATGAGACGCTGGATAATATTCATTCGATCTATGTGGATCAATGGGATTGGGAAAAAGTAATATTAAAAGAAGAAAGAACCATTGATCATTTAAAAAGAACGGTTAACAAAATTTATGAAGCATTTTTAGAAACGGAACAATTTGTTGCCGGAAAGTTTAACCAGTTTGAGGCTAAATTACCCAAGGAAGTTATATTTATTACGAGTCAGGAATTATTTGACTTATATCCTGAACTTTCTGCGAAAGACAGGGAAGCGGCTTTTGTGAGAGAAAAAGGAGCAATATTTATAATGCAAATCGGTGATAAGCTGTTGAATGGGGAAAGGCATGATGGACGTGCACCGGACTATGATGATTGGAGTTTAAACGGTGATTTGATTTTATATCACAAACTTTTAGACATCGCCTTTGAAGTATCCTCAATGGGAATCAGGGTTGATGCAGAAGCAATGGACAAACAGCTTACGAAAGCAAGTGCTGATGATAGAAGGGGACTGCCTTATCACCAGGATATTCTGAATAACAGGCTGCCATTTACCATCGGGGGTGGAATCGGACAGTCCAGAATTTGTATGTATTTTATGGATAAGGTGCATATAGGTGAAGTTCAGGCATCCGTATGGGAAGACGGTATGGTAGAGGACATGGACGAGAAAGGTGTTGTAATATTATAGTTATATAAATGTAGAGGAAGATGGTATTACTAATATCAAAATTATACTAATATCAAAATTATACTAATATTAAAATTATTCTGATACTAAAATTATCTAATATTAAAATTCAACCTGATTCAACGAATAATCTTTATTCCTTAAAGAAAGCGTGGATATAATGAATGCAGTTCTGCTATTAGTACCGTTTATACTTATAAGGTTCGTGCTTTTAAACATATTAGACAAGGAATCTTTAACACGAGCAGCTTTCTTCGCCCCGCTGGTTGGAAAAGAGAGAGTGGCGTACTTGTTTTATCAGATTTCAAACCTTTTGTTCTTTGCATATCTATGCTTTCTAAAAATAACAATTGATTCTTATTGGTTTTATGCCGGTTTAGCCGTATATGGCTTAGGAGTCATATTGTGTATTGTGTCTGTTACAAATTATGCAAAACCTGCGGAGAATGGTATTAATCTTCATGGACTTTACCAGGTTTCCCGCAACCCGATGTATGTAGCATATTTCATTTATTTTTTAGGTTGTGTACTACTTACACAGTCATTTATATTACTTGCGGTACTATTGATTTTTCAGATATCTGCCCATTGGATTATTCTATCGGAAGAAAGATGGTGTATTGAGAAATTTGGGCAGGTGTATGTAAATTATATGAATAAAGTAAGGCGGTATATTTAAAAGATATATTCCTTTAATACCTAGAAAGGGAGTGATTAAGATTTTAATCTTAGTCGGTTCTTTTTTGGGGTAACATCTGGGATTGGGTGCTGTCGGTCAGAGGCTTTATTGCGGACAAGTCTTCAATGGGCCATGACCCAGAGGTACTGAGCCAATAACCCATTCTTTCACCGGCACCCTGAAAATGTCAAAGTCAAAATGAAAATCGCTGCGTATACAACACTATTTATATCACTTTCTTATTCATTCTAGATATCCAGTATAAAATAAAAACAGATTCCCCGGTCATTGGATTCGGCACCATAAGAGCAGCCATGGCCTTCCAGTATAGATTTTACTATGGCAAGGCCTAGTCCGGTTCCTTCCACATCCCGGTTATGTGAGATATCGGCTTTATAAAAACGATCCCAGATTCTGTTTAAAACCTCATCACTTAGTTTAGGACAGTTATTTTCAATACAGATTCTTTGCCTGTTTCCAGAACGTTCACCGACGATTCTAATGACCGAACCAAAGTCACAGTATTTTGCGGCATTCCCAATCAGATTCTTAAGAACGCGTTCAATTTTTTGCCCATCCATTATAACAGTTCCAAATTTTCCTGTCAGTTCAAAAGTTACTTCCTTACCTTTTACTATATCGGAAAAGACTTGTATCGAATTATACAGTAACGGCTTGATATCCGAAGGATTTTTGTTATAGGTGACCACACCGGCATCAAATTTTGAAATTTCCAGCATTTCCAGGAGCATTTGATCCATATGGGTGATTTCGTTTAGAATTACTTCCATGTAATGTTCTTTTTTTTCTGCTTTCACTCCATCCCGGATACCTTCGGTAAAACTTCTGATTACACCTAGAGGTGTCTTTAATTCGTGGGATACATTGGCAACAAATTCTTTTCTCGCTTTTTCCTGTCGCACTTCATTCTCATAATCTTCAGTTAATTTAGCATTGGCCAGGCTTAAGTCATCCAAAGCATCCTTTAGATTGACGGATAATGTATTTAGAC
This sequence comes from Bacillota bacterium, assembly GCA_023443925.1. The sequence continues at coordinate 5,232 of JAEZSL010000077.1, forward strand.
TGGCAGACAAAGCTCCTAACTCATCCTTGCGGTTTATATCGGAAAAGATTCCAAGTTCCATATTAGCCATGCGGTTTGCTGTATCGGTTATACTCATAATAGGCTTTGAGATAGTTCTTGAATATACGATTACCATGATAATGGATAGAAGGATGGAAGCACTTATTAAAAAAGGGAAAAAGCGTAGCAGAAACCGGGTAACCTCATCTACGGACTGGAGAGACAAATTTACACTGGTAACCTTAATTTCACCGTTGTTTAACGTGCTTCGTTTGGTAAAATTCACTTGCCTGTAATTCGTAGAAGGGATGGTGCTTATAGTATAAGAAACACCTTTTTTCTCATAAGATTCAACCATACTGCCTATATCCCAGGTAGTCGTTAGAGATGCCGGATAGAGTACAAGGCTGCCGTTAATTGTTGCGGAAGATACAGTTGCAAAAGCAGTGGCAGCGGCTAATGGAGTACGGGTTATGGATAGGGAATCATTAACTGGAAAGTAGTTTGGAACTGTAAATCTTGGACCGGTATATAAAAAATCAGGGAAAACGTCATCAATCGTATTTGCAGTGATTATGTTGATAGGATAATCCTTCTGTAAAACAACATAATCCGGAACAGTAACCCCTTGTATTGCTTCGGCTGGTTTTGCACTTACGGTTAGCTCAGGTTGTATACTCATGGTCACATTCTGGCTTTTCATAAATTTCGATACTTCGGAATAGAGTTGTTCATCCGACCAATGGTTATTTTTAAGTTCCGCTGTAAATTCGTTAATGGAATTTACCATCTGGTTGATTTTTTCCGGTTCATAAAAACGGTTGAAATATAAATATAAAGACCCAATTATACCAAAGATCAGCAGCAGAAAAGATCCAAGGGTTAGTAGCAGCATTTTTACAGACAGAGATATTCTCATAGTATCCTCCAATAGTTGGGAACTTAGTTCTTTCCTTTTTCAGCCCTAATATAATAATTGCCAAACCATCCGGCAGAAATATATTTACCATGCTGCATTAATTTGGTTTGGAGACTTTATGTCACTTTACTTCAAATTTATAACCAACACCAATTACCGTCTGAATATAGCGAGAGCAGTCACCCAGTTTTCTGCGCAGGGTTTTAATATTAGTATCCACCACTCTTCCATCTCCAAAATAATCATAACCCCAGATTACATTAATTAATGCATCACGGCGGTATACCTTTCCAGGGGTTTCCATGAGCTTTAACAGTAGTTCATATTCTTTTACCGTTAAGAGCAGTTCTTTACCGGAGAGGGTCACCGAATAAGCTTCTTTGTTAATGGCAATTTCCTTATGCCGTATTATGGTGTCTGGGGCGGCAGTGTTTGGCATGCTTCTTTTTAGAAGAGCTGACATGGCTGCCAGCAATACCTTAGGGCTAAAGGGTTTTGTTATATATTCGTCTGCCCCAAGTTCATAACCTAAGAGCTTGTCTTCCTCTTCACTGCGGGCACTTAATATGATAATCAGGACATCGGATTTACTGCGTATGCGCCGGCATACGGACCAGCCATCCAATTTAGGTATCATGATATCTAATATAACCAATTGGATCGTTTCATGTTCAAACAGGGTCAACGCCTCGATACCGTCAGCGGCACTATATACCTGATAACCGTCTGTTTCCAGATAATCTGCCAGAATCTCATTCATTTTTTTATCATCTTCCACAATCAGTACATTAAAGTTCATAATACAAAACCTTTCATTATGTATTTAAAGTTATCTTATGTGCTTATTTTAACACTTTGATGTGTTGTTTGTGTGAAAGGCAGGATAGCAAAAATTTCATAAAGTCCCCACTTCATTCTCACAGGAATCACACACAGAAACTCTAGAATTTAGTATAAGGCCATGAGCCAAGCGAAACAGGAGGAAAGATGATATGAGAGCAATAAAACATGCGTTCCTAAGTCTTATTAGGAAACCCACCAAGGCTATAATGATATTTGCAATATTATTTGTTGTATATGGCCTGGTATTTACAGGAATTATCATACAGAACAGTGTAATCTCATCCAAAGAATATGTGCGTAAGGAGTTAGGAGCCGTGGTTGAAATGAAAGGCAATTATATGAAAGCCATGGAAGATCAGCTGTCTCAGGAGGACTATTCCAAGTTAAACCTTTCAGCTTCCTTAGCCAGAGAAATTGCTAAAGATCCCTTAGTAAAGAATTTATATATCACAGAAATGGCGGGTGCGGGTAGTGATGATTTAAAAAGTGCGGTGAATATGGGAGGCGATGAAGGCGGCGGAGTATCAGTTGCCATAGCCAGCCCGGTTTCCGGAGAGGGGACAAACTTCATGGTCATAGGCAGCAATGGGGATACCCCCCAGGAATTTGATGACGGAACTTATGTAATTACCCAAGGCCGGCTTCGGAATAAGGAAGATGAAGGAAAGGATACACTTTTACTGTCCGAGGAGTTTGCAGGTAAGAATAATATATCGGTAGGAGACATCATCGACCTGACCTCCGGTACGGATAAGCAGATTTATTCTTTCGAAGTTATAGGTATTTTCAAAGGCAGCTCTTCTTTTATGGTGGATCAGATGCATACCTCCTTAGAAAGCGTAAAAAAACTGAATAAAACACTGGCGGATGACAGTAATGCTGCTTCCGTAAGATTCCGGCTGAAGGACCCTATGGATATTGATGCCTTTATTAATCAGCATAAAAAGCAAATGCCGAATGAATATATTACACTATATGCCAGTGACAATGAATACAAGTCTTTAACCAGACCCTTAGATTTAATCAGCACAGTAATATCCATTCTGCTGGTAGTGGTATTTGCCGCAGGCGCTATTATTATGCTGGCGATTATCACAATCTTTGTCCGGGACCGTAAATTTGAGATTGGATTGCTTTTATCAAGCGGTGAAGGAAAACTTAAGATATTATCTCAATTTTTAATGGAAATCCTTGTTGTTTCCATTATAGCCTTTACTATTGCAGCAGCTGCCAGCAGGTTTTCCGCAGACTATGCCGCTTCCTGGATCGTAAAGAACCAGTTAGTAGAGGAAAATACCCAGGACAGCAGTGGGGTCATATCGATTGGTGCCTTATTTGGAAAAAATGAGGTTAAGATAAATGATGTGGCCAGAGAGTTTAAGGTATCGGTTGATGGGGAAGTGGTGCTTAACCTGTTAATGATTAGTTTTGGATTGGTACTTCTTTCGGCAGGGGCACCGTTACTTATTATTCTTTCCTATAAACCAAGGGAATCCTTACAGAATTAGAAAGAGAGGCAACGAAATGGAGTCAATTATATTTGAATTAGAAAATTTATCTTACGGTTACATAGACGGTGGAAAAAAGAGGATGATTTTAGACAATCTTTCTTTTCAATTTGAAAAAGGAAAGTTTTATACCATACTTGGACCCTCCGGTTCAGGAAAGACGACACTTTTAGCACTGGCAAGCGCTCTGGATGTTCCTGAAAAAGGGAGAGTGCTGTATCAGGGAAAGGACATAAAAAGCATCGGATATACAAGATTCAGACGTAATCAGATGGCGATTATCTTCCAGAAATATAATCTAACCGATTATTTGACCGGGGTGGAAAATGTAGAATCAAACCTGATGATCATGGATCAGATAAGAGGGAAGGGACATAAGAATCTCGCTTATAAAATTCTATCCTCTGTGGGAATCGTACAGTCCAAAGCAGACCGGCTGGTCACGAAGTTATCCGGTGGTGAGCAGCAAAGGGTGGCTATTGCCAGAGCCCTTGCAAAAGATGTGGATTTAATCCTGGGAGATGAGCCTACCGGGGCACTGGATACGGCTACGGCAAAGGAAATTATAGAATTATTTAAGCAGTTGGCTCATGAGTATGACAAAACTATAATTTTAGTTACGCATTCTGATGATGTGGCAGGAAGCAGTGATATTACCCTAAGATTAAGGGACGGTAAACTAGTTAAAGAATGTGGTGAATAGTATGGATAAACGTAAAAGTTTTCTTGATGATATCTCGGAGAAAAAGCCGGAAAGCTTTCAGGAAGAGGTTTTTGTACCGGCACAGAAACGACCTGGACGCTTGATTTGGACCGGGACCGGTATTCTGTTACTTATTATCGCAGTCTTGCTAATTATGCAGTCAGGTAGAGCAGCAGTCCCGGATATGTCGGGCTGGGAATTTGAAGACGTACAGGCCTGGAGTGTAAAGAAACATGAAAACACCGTAATAAACGGAGTGTATAGTAAGGAGATTGCAGTGCAAAAGGTAATATCCCAGGATATCAAAGCAGGCCAAAAAATCAGTAAGAATAAGGTACTGACAGTAACTTATTCGCTGGGTGCGGATCCGGAGGAAGCTGTTATCCTTCCGGATATAAAGAGTATGAAATTGTTTGAGCTCAAAAGCTTTATAAGCGAAAATCAAATGTCCGGCATAACCATTAAATACGAAACCAGTGAAGTAATTCCTAAAGATCAGGTAATAAGCTATGAATATGTGGATGGCTCTGCCGAGGAATTTCTACGGAAAAACAGAATGATAATATATGTCTCAAGCGGGAACGAGGATCTTGGTACTCCGGTTAAAATGCCGGATTTTTATGGAAAAACCAGAGCCGACGTGGTGCAGTGGGAAGAAGATAATCAAATGAAAGTTACGATTCATGAAGTGTTTAATCCGGATATTGAATCCGGAAAGGTATTTAACCAATCGATAAAAAAAGACACAAAGATTACAAGAAAGGATTCGGTTGAAATCAGTATCTCCATAGGAAAAGCAATCCAGGTACCGGATTTTACAGGTATGACCAGAACGGAGGCTTCTGAACTGGCAGCACTTTATGGAATGAGCGTATTTTTTAAACTCGAGGTAAATAATGCGGGAATTGATACAGTAATCAGTCAAGACATTAAGGCGGGAACAGAAATTGATCAAAAACAGATTCTTACCATTAAAATAGCAAAAGAAGAGGGAAAAATCCTGGTGCCGGATTTTAAAGGTTTATCAAAAGCCGAAGCAAACAGTCTGGCGGGACTTTATGGTATTAAGGTGTTCCTTCGCGGCGGTGATGAAGTGGGAGAAGAGGGAATCATTGCGTCTCAGACCATCCCAGCCGGAACCAAGGTCAATACGGATCAGATTATTACCTTGGTATTAAAAGACGGTAAAGAGATGGTTGTCCTTCCTGACTTCACCGGCAAGGCAAAAAGCGAAGCTGAGATTTTGGCAAAGGACTTAAATATTATTCTGAGCTATCGTGAGGTTGAAAATGCGATGGCTGCCAATCAAACCATAATCGGTCAAGGTGTAAAGCCAAAAAGGCGGGTTGCAGCCGGAGAAACCATATTACTCACGGTTGCCGTTAACAGCGGAATCCGTGCAGAAAGCATGTGGAAACTTAGTCATGATGATGCGAAAGCCTGGGCAATGCAAAATGGGATAACCCTTAATGTAATAGACCGATATAACGGTAATTATTCTGTTGGAAAATTGTTTCGTCAGGACTGCCCGGCGGGGAATTATATATCTTCCGGTAAGACTCTTTCGGTATACCGCTCCCTGGGGCTGGTTATGATAGATAATTTTATAGGAAAAACAAAATCAGAGCTATTAAGATGGAAGGAAGAAGTGAATCAAAAAGGTGCCCATATTGATCTTAACTTTATCGCGGATACAGATACTAAAAGGGCAAAAGGCGTGATTACAAAACAAAGCATAGTAGAGGAGCTTGTGGAGATTGATCAGTTAATCGATGTGTGGGTATCAGAGACGGACAAAGGTGTATTAATTAAGAATTTTGATGGTCTTGTCGCAGAAGATTTAAAATTATGGTGCGAAACCAACGGAGTGCCATATATCATCAGCGAATGCTACAACGATACCTATGAAGAAGGATTGCTGTATGGACAGAATTATAAAGGCACCTATCTGCCAGGAGGAGAAAATTTAAAAATTAATGTATCCCTGGGCAAAGTATTTGCGAAGGATTTTACAGGAATGTCAAAATCAGAAATGGTTGATTGGCAGAAAGAGGTCAATAAAAAGAAAGCGCATATTGAACTTGAGTTTACGTATTGGTACTCCTCAGATATCCCAAAAGGTAAGATTATCGACCAGACGGTGAAGGATCAGGAAGTAGAACTTAACACTAAAATTATTGTGACGGTATCTTTGGGAGCAGATTGATTGAACATAAATCAGATATGAAGTAAAATGATGCACATGGCGCGCTTAAGGAAGATGTTACTGTCGTGACAGCGAGTCATGTGCTATAGTCGTATAAAAATATCCTGCGAGACTTTATATGATAGTATTTTGTACAGAGAAAAAGGGGAACAGCGTATGATTCAGATAGTGGGTTGATTAATCGCCAAAGGTTGTGCTATAATTTTTCTGTCTCATAAGAAGTATGTATTATGAGATAGAAAAGCTCCGAGGATGTAAAGATGACTGACTTAAAGATTGGCAAAGTAATTAAGAAATATATAAAATTGATAAGAATTACTCCTGCGAGGATTATTTTTTTTGGATTTGTAATACTGATTCTTTTGGGTACATTTCTACTGTTGCTGCCTGTAAGTACCAGCAGCGGAAACGGTACCCGTTTTACGGATGCTTTGTTTACAGCTACCTCCTCGGTCTGTGTGATTGGGCTGGTGGTGGTAGATACGAATGTGTATTGGTCCATGTTTGGGAAGGTTGTAATTCTTCTGTTAATACAAATTGGCGCACTTGGAATCATGTCCGTTGTTACTTTGCTCTCCGTAATAACCGGAAAGAATCTGGGGCTGACTCATAGAATGACTTTAAAGGAATCAATCAGTAATTATTCACTGCAAAATATTGTTGCAATGTTTAAGAATATAGTAAAAGTGACTTTTATAATCGAAGGGATTGGAGCGGTTATAATATCCATAAAATTAATCCCTGTTTACGGTATTTATAAAGGACTTTTAAAGAGTATTTTTCATTCTATTTCCACTTTTTGTAATGCAGGCTTTGATGTGTTTGGAACGGATTCGGACAAGTTCCCAAGTCTGACCGGATACATAGACAGCCCCATTATGCTCCTGACCACGTCATTTTTAATTATTATAGGCGGACTAGGTTTCGTGGTGTGGGAGGACGTGTGGAAAAACCGGAAATTCTCAAGATTTACACTGCATACAAAAATTGTTCTGATTATGACCGTAATACTGATTGTTGCCGGAGCTCTATGTTATCTGTTTTTTGAATCAAAACAAACGATGAAGGGACTTTCCTTCCCGGTAAAACTTCTGAATTCATTTTTTCAATCGGTATCGGCAAGAACAGCGGGGTATTATACGTTTTCTTCCGAGGAGATGAGTACAGTTACAAACGTGATAACAATCCTGCTCATGTTTATAGGTGCGGCTCCGGGTTCAACGGCAGGCGGTATTAAAGTAACTACCTTTTTTGTTCTGATTGCAACTGTCGTATCTTATTTGAAAGGGCGAACCGAAGTTCAGGCCTTCAAAATGAGAATATCTACGGAGATTATTAATAAAGCGGTTACAATTTTTCTGTTAAGTCTGACACTTACTATGCTGACCACTATTGTTTTACTTACGAATGAGGAAGGCGGTCTTATGCAGACACTTTATGAAGCTGTATCGGCTTTTGGTACGACCGGTATGTCCACTGGGATTACGCCAAATTTAGGTGATATGAGTAAGCTGATGCTGGTTGTTACTATGCTGCTTGGCAGGGTCGGAATCATAACCGCCTTTACTGCTTTTACCTCCATGAGAGGAAAAGAAAATATAACATACCGTTATCCGGAAGGAAAAATAACGGTGGGCTAGGAGAATTGAAATGAAATCAGTTATTGTTTTAGGACTTGGAAGATTTGGCGGAAATGTAGCAAAGACTTTGTATGAACTGGATTATGAAGTTTTAGGAGTAGATAATAATGAGAGAATTGTAAATGAGTTTTCAAGATATATCACGCATTCCATTCAAGCTGATATAACGGATGAAGACTTTTTAAAATCAATAGATATAGAAAAATTCGATGCGGCTGTTGTAGCGGTAGGTTCCAGTATCCAGGTCAGTGTTATGGTTACTGTCTTACTGAAAGAATTAGGTGCAAAATTTGTTCTGGTTAAAACGCAGGACGACTTTGAGGAAAAAATATTATATAAATTAGGAGCGGACAAAGTTATTATGCCGGAGAAGGATATGGGGATTAAGGTAGCCCGCAATCTGGCTACGGATAATTTCTACGAAATGATTGAGATTTCACCGGATTACAGTATAATCAGCGCACCAGCTCCGTCATCCTGGATTGGCAAAACTCTGGGAAATCTTGGAGTAAGGTCCCGGCATGGGATTAATATACTGGCTGTAAAAGGCGGTAACAATGCCAATATTATACCGGATGCGGATACGGTAATTGAGAATGATTCCATTATTACGGTTATGGGGATGAATTCGGATTTAAAAAGATTCAGGAATGTGAAATAGTAGGATATCTGTAAAATAGTAAAATATCTCATTGAAAATTATTTATTTATTAAACTACCTCATTGCATAGTATGAATAACATAATTATACTTTTGGGTAGGAGGTGTTTAAACATGGCGAATGAAGATAAAAAGAATTTTAATGCAATGCTCAATGACAGTAAAGATATGCCAAAGTTCCAGATAATCGAGGATAAAAAAAGCATTGAAAAATACGGGGGAAATAAAATGTATTTCGCTCCGCCTATCGAATATGATAAAGTAATGAAATTAGTCCCCTGCGGAAAGATAATTACCATTGGCCAAATACGGGATTATTTTGCAAAGGTAAGTGGGGCAGATTTTACGGAACCCATTACGGCCGGGATTTTTGTGTCCATTGCGGCATGGGCAAGCTATCAGCGTGCTCAAAATGAAACACCTTACTGGAGGACATTAAAAGCGGATGGGGAATTGAATCCGAAGTATCCGGGTGGGATAGAAGAACAAAGAGTAAAATTGGAAGCGGAGGGGCATATCATTATTCAAAAAGGCAGAAAGAACATTACTTATTATGTAAAGGATTATGAAAATGTACTTTTTAAATTAAAGTAAGTAAATGAATTGCTTTTATCTATTCGGAATGCGTTATGGGCAAAAGTGGAAGGAGTAATAATGATTAGCGTGAGAGTAAAAAACTTTCACGCTTTTTCTTATAAAAAGCGTTTGAAAATACACCTTGTAAAATTTTTTAGTGGCTACATAAAACTTAAAATTCAAAAACTGCAAGAATTGCAGTTTGTTAATACCAAGAATGAATTAAATAAAAAGATTTTAATTATATTTGAAATTAATGTTAATCCGGTCAGAAATCCTGTGTCGAATCCGATTTAATAATATGAACGGTATAAATAGAAGGGAGGCGGAACGATTGAAAGATGATTTTGAATTGCTGAAGGAACTGAATACAGATCCAAATAGGGCCATGGAATCCATAATAGAGCAATATACCGGCTTGGTTTACAGCATAATCAACTCAAAAATTTCTTCCGTAGGGACAGCTGAAGATGTAAAGGAGTGTGTAAGTGATGTTTTTATGGAGTTTTACCGGAAAGCCAGGCAGATGAATACAGTTGAAAGCTCCATTAAAGGATTTCTTATCGTCATTGCAAAGTATAAAGGAATTGATTTGTTCCGCAGCTTAGCTGGTGCTGCCGGCCGTAGTGTTAACATGGATGAAACTTATGAGCAGTTAGCCGATAATAAATTAAATCCGGAGCAGGAAGTAATATTAAAAGAGCAAAGGAAGTTCCTGCTTCAGGCAATCGAGTCACTGGGAGAGCCTGACAGGGAGATTTTTATCAGAAAGTATTTTCTGGGACAGAGAACGAAGGAAATAGCAGATGCATTATATCTGCGTGACAATACCGTAGATAAGAAGATATCAAGAGGTTTAAAGAAATTAAGAATATTGTTGGGAGGTGTTGTTCATGAAGGAGCAGAAGACAATTTACTTACTAAATGATGCAGATTTAGAAGTGCAAATCCAGACGGCTATGGAAGAGCTTGACATGGATAAAGCTTCTATGCTGTTAAATGATATTGCAATAGATGAAACAGTGTTAGACTCTGCGTATATTCAGGATATCAAGGAGCGGACATTCAAGAAGATTGGGCTTTTCGATATGGCTGCTGTAGATTATGACAATAATACAGAAGTGATAAAGAATGAGCACACCGGAAAAAGAAAGCATCTAAGCGGGCGAAGATATATAGCTTGCGCAGCTGTAATAATTTTAATTATCCTGGCAGGCATGAAACAAGAAAGTATTGTACTTGCATTTCAGCAAATGTTAAGCCTGATACCCGGAGTGGGAATCGTAGAGAATAATCAAGGGGCAGTATACCGGCTAAAAGAACAGGTGACAGCGGAAAATGATTTGAGTACTTTGAAAATATTATATGTTACGGCAACAGCTGATACCTTGACTATTCGATTTGAATTAGAAGGAAACTTTACCAAAGAGCAGGAATTAGAACGAAAAAAAAAGAAGGAAATATTTAAAAATCTTGATGTTTATCTGCTTGTCAATGATCAGAAGTTTCAGAAGTACCATGGCGGCAGTGGTGTTGGGATATCCGGAAGTCATTATTCCTACAGTTGTAATTATACCTTTGAAGTGGATCAGAAATATATTAATGCAAAAAAAGAGTTTATTCTCGTAAGTGAGGAATACGATATCCGGGTAAGTTTCCGGTTAAGTAAAATTGATCAATACAGTAGTTTGAACGAGATCGGCGCCACGGAGATGCATAATGATATAAGCCTTACAGCCAGTGCTTTTCTAAACGATGGACAGTTAAGCGTTAATGTTTACCCGATTAACAATTCGGATTATGAGCTGATCAGCTTTAATAATGAATATGATCTTGAATATTTTGGAAGGAAGATGATTTTAAATACAGACAAAGGAATTAAGAAATATACACCACCAAAATACTATGGAACTGGCCTAAATGGGTCCTTACTCTTCGATGTAAGTGACGGGTCCGGTGATTTTAAACTCTCAATTCCCTTTGTTGTGGTAGAAGCGGAGGAGATAAAAGAAATCAATTTACCAATCCCTGAGGAGGGAGAGGTGATTGAAGTGGATAAAGAAATTAACTTTGAATCTGGGAGTGCTGTCATTAAGAGTGTGGAAAGGCTAAGGGGCGATATTGGTAATGAAAACGGATATCTTAAAATTTTCCTAGAGTATACCAGCCTGAATGAAAATAAGCAGCTGGTCAGTGTCGAATTCACCGGAAAGGACGCAATCGGTTTTTATCCGCATCGTGATGACCAGAACAGGACAGCTGCAGTCAGTTATATGTTGAATGAATTCGATACGAAGGAATTAAAACTATCGGTTACCAGACCGCGGTATGTGTTAATGGAGCCATATGAGCTGGATATCAGTATAGAGTGAGATTATAACAATAGTAAGCCAAGAAGTTTAAGTAACAGTTGATTTGACATAAATAAGTTTAAGGAGAAATATTATGAAAATTAGAAAATACCAACCAGCAGATTGTAAGGAAATCACTGAATTATTTTATGATACGGTTCATAGTGTGAATACCAAAGACTATTCACAAGAACAGGTGGATGCATGGGCTACCGGTACCGTTAATATAGAAAAATGGAATGAATCCTTTTTAGAAAACTATAGTATTGTGGCTGTTGATAATGGGATGATTACAGGCTTTGGCGACATCGACCATACGGGCTATCTGGACCATCTATTTGTACACAAGGATTATCAGGGTAAGGGCATAGCAACTGCGATTTGTGATGCGCTGGAAGAACACGTTATAGAAAGTGGAATACGGATAGTTTACACCCATGCCTCCATCACTGCTAAGCCGTTTTTTGTAAAGCGTGGCTATATAGTGAAAAAGGAACAGCAAGTGGAACGAAGAGGAGTAAAGTTGACCAATTTTGTTATGGAAAAGGCGTCATAAGTATAACAACCACCAAGGCATTAAGATGAGTAAGCTTAATGCCTTGGTGGTTCCTTATCCCAGCAGAACATAGCAGATATCCGCCATTTCCTCATCATTTTCCTTCAGTCCGGTTTTAACCCATTCGATAAGGACTTTATATAGTCCGCCGGCAGTAAATTCGATAAAATACTTTTCATAGATCGGTGTATGGGAGTCTTGGCAAACTACATTTCTGGATAGTGTGTGAAAAAAACCGATACATCTCTCCAGAATCAAATTGCTCAGATTGGATTTTATAAGATTCTTAACCAAGCGGTGATGCTCTCTGAAATAAGCAAAAAATAACCGCAGGCTTTCTTTATTATAGGCTGGCGTATCTTTTAAAATATTGATTAAATAGTCTTCAAAAAGTTCATCTAAATAATCGGTGATTACATCCTCTAAAATGGCATAATGCCTGTAAAATGACATACGGGAAACCCCCGCCTTATTTGTTACTTCCGTAATAGAAATATCACGGAAGTCTTTCTTTTCCATCAAGATCATAAGAGCAGTAAAAATACTCTCTTTCGCTAAGGTACTTTTAACCTTCAATTTATTATCCATTTACATTTTCTCCGTTTTTGTAACACTTATCAGTTGGTCTATTGTTAAACTTGTTTGGATACATTATACTGAATAAAAACCTATGTTACAAGTGTAACATGATAATTGAGTTTAATAATAGGAGGTATTTATGAAACTATTGTATTTTACTGCAACCGGAAACTGTTTATATGTAGCAAAGCAATTTGGAGGAGAGAACTTTTCCATTCCAAAGTTGTTAAAAGAAGAACAATTTACCATTGAAGCTGATAAAATTGGAATCATATTTCCAATATTTAATTTAAGTGTACCAAAGCTGATCGAGGACTTTCTGGGTAAAGTGAAACTAAAAAGCAATTATATTTTTGCAGTCGCTACGTATGGAATGTTTGCCGGTGGAGCTACCAGACACCTGGTGGAGATCGGGAAAAGAAACGGAATCCATTTCTCCTATATTAACGAACTTGTAATGGTCGATAATTTTCTGCCGGGTTTTGATATGAAAAAGCAGGTCGATGGCCAGGGCGGGAAACATATTGATGAGAATCTGAAGAAGATTGTAAAAGAAGTAAAAGCGAACCGGTTATATATAAAAAAACATTCTATCCTTGTTGAACCACTCCGTAAACTGGGTTTAAAAATGGAAGGTGAAAATTTTGAAAAGGACTTCCGCACCGAGGATAGCTGCAATGGATGTAAGACTTGTGAAAAGGTCTGTCCGGTGGATAATATTAAAGTGGAGAATAAGCCTGTTTTTTATCAGAATTGCCAGCGTTGTCTGGCATGTATACAGAATTGTCCCCAAAAGGCAATTCATCATAAAAAGGAGAAGAGTGGTGAAAGATTTAGAAATGAACATATTACTTTGAAAGAGATCGTGAATGCAAACCAGTAATTTTCTAGCGTTGCCTGTATCTCGTAATTATTGAAAATAGTTTTATAGTATCAGACTTATCATTGTACTCTTACACTTATAAATAAACAAGGACGATGAATTGCACCGGCTTCCTGTAATCCAGTCGTCCTTGTAAAAAATCAGATTAATGTCTGGTTTTAGAAGCTGTGCACCACCCATTGATAAGGAAGCGCTCGATGTACTATGTTAATCTAGTCTTTTCTATAATTACCAGGCGTTTTACCTGTCTTTTTATTAAAGATATCATAAAAATACTTAATATCCATATATCCGCATTTCGTCATTATTTCATAAACGGGTAAGTTAGTCGTTTTTAATAAATTACAGGCATAGTTAACCCGGATTTCCTGCAGATATGAAATAATGGTTTTTCCGGTTATCTCTTTAAAAATCCTGCTTAAGTAGGCAGTGCTTAAATATACATGCTCTGCAAGGATATCACATTTTATATCCTTATCAAAATTCTTATTTAAATATTCAATCACATTCTGAACTACCATTTGTTTATACAAGCGTGAGTTATGCACCTGTTCCATATCTTCTCTATACAATCGGAACATGTAAATAAGCAGCTTTTTTAAATCTGACTGTATAATCTGTGAATAGCCATCATTTTTATTGGCAAATTCCGCATACATCTCCTTAAACAACTCACCTATCTGATACATCTTTTTACTTGAAAGTTTTATATAGCCTTTCGAAGTAGATGGTATTTGAAAAGAATGAAATAGATAGTTATATGCTACATTAAGAAAATCGGGTACATTTGTCAATGAATCATCAAGAATACTGGGCTGAAAGATACAATTATATAAGAGAATCGTATGCCCTTCCTCCAAAACCTGCTCATGCGGAACATTTGCATTAATAATGTAAATATCACCTGCTTCAAGCGTTTCTTGATTACCTCCGATATAATGGATGCCCCTGCCTTTTTCAATGTATGAAAATTCAATAAATTCGTGAGCATGCATAAAGTTAACGCCGTCATTAACCCGATTTAAAAATATATCATGTCCATTTTGCAAATAGTCTTTTTCAAGCAGCACTTCATGAAACATTTCAATCCTCCCATAAAAACTAAAAATTGCAGCAGATAATAATGCTGGTAATAACCTCTTTAAATTAATTTGTAAATATCTAACAATATAAATCAACTTAAGTTATTAATCATTAAAATTGTTTGCCAATATGTTAGGTCAGTTTACCCCCCTTAGACTTATCTGGAATATGTAATGTAATACACTTCATTAAAATTATCTTAATTCTCCCATAAATACTGCAAAATCTAACAAGTAAATATCATAAAGATTATATCTTATTAGATCAAATTTGTACACTATAACCAATGGAAATTGAAATTAGTATATATATTTTTGTCATATGACAATATATGAAGTCAGAATACCCCCTATATTATATCAGGATTAACCAATGTAACCTGGTTATAAAGAAGGTATAATCCTATATTGTTAAGCAGGTAATTGCATATTTACCAGCAATACCGGATTGGAAATATCTACAATAAAAAGGAGAATGTTTATTATGTTTTATCCAGATATAGCACTTGATAAGTATGATGAGATTTTTAATAATCCTTCAGCGGAATACCGAGGTGCCCCATTTTGGGCATGGAATAAAAAACTTGATGTTACGGAACTTACCCAGCAAATTACATATTTTCAGCAAATGGGTATGGGCGGCTTTCATATGCATTGCAGAACCGGACTTGATACCGAGTATATGGGAGATGAATTTTTAAGCTGTATTAAGGCATGCGTTGATACCGCAAAAGAAAAAAATATGCGCGCCTTTCTTTATGATGAAGACCGATGGCCGTCAGGTTCCGCGGGTGGCAGAGTATCAAAGGAGGAAGAGTTTTGCAACCGTTATCTTGTATTTACGGCAATTCCATATGGAGAAACAGCGTTGGAGGCAACCTTGGCTTCAACAGCAACAACATCAGCAAATGGAACCGGTAAGCTGATAGCCAGATATGAAATTGTACTTGAAAACGGTTTTTTAATAAATTACCGGCTGAAAAATAAAGAAGAAGCGGACGATGGCTGCTGGTATCTATATCTGGAGCACGGAGTCAGTAACCCGTGGTTTAATAACCAGCCTTATGTTGATACGTTAAACAAAAGAGCGATCGAGCGCTTTTTGGAAGAGACTCATGAAAAATACTATAGTCGTTTAAGCGATGATTTCGGATCAGTAATACCATCCATATTTACAGATGAACCGCAGTTTGCTCACAAAACCACATTAGGCTCCTCAAAAGAGAAAGGAACGGTCATTCTTCCATACACAGAGAGCTTTGGTGAAAGTTTTCTAAAAAGATACGGAGAGGATATCTTAACCCGGGTACCGGAACTAATATGGGAAAAGCCAGAAAACAAAGTATCGTTAATACGTTACCGTTATCATGAGCATCTGGCAGAACATTTTACGGCTGCATTCGCGGATACCGTTGGTGAATGGTGCGGAAAACACGGCATATATCTTACCGGACATATGATGGATGAAGCCACTTTAGAGATGCAGACACGTTCCCTGGGGGAGGCTATGCGTTCTTACCGCAGTTTTCAGCTGCCAGGAATTGATATGCTCTTAGATGGCAGGGAATATACGACAGCGAAACAAGCACAAAGTGCTGCACATCAATATGGTCGCGAAGGAGTACTAAGTGAACTATATGGTGTTACCAACTGGGACTTTGATTTTCGCGGACACAAATTACAGGGCGACTGGCAGGCTGCTTTGGGTGTAACACTGCGGGTACACCATCTATCGTGGGTGAGTATGACGGGGGAAGCAAAGCGGGATTATCCCGCGTCTATTTTTTACCAGTCACCCTGGTATAAAGAATACAAATGGCTGGAGGATTACTTTGCAAGGGTTAATACTGCATTAACCCGCGGGAAACCACATGTGCGTATTGGTGTTATCCATCCCATTGAAACCTATTGGTTACATTTTGGACCCAATGACAAAACCAGGTTAGGCAGAGAAGAACTGGATAAGAATTTTCAAAATGTCACGGAATGGCTGTTATTTGCTAATCTGGATTTTGATTTTATTGCCGAGTCCTTATTGCCGGAGCTTTATGAAAATACGGATAATGAACGATTCCATATTGGCGGGATGGAGTATGATGTCGTAATAGTTCCTGGCTGTGAAACCTTGCGCAGAACTACGGTGGATGCACTTGAATCTTTTTTACAGCGTGGCGGACATGTTGTATTTATGGGAGAGGCTGCTGCCTATGTGGATGCAATGGATTGCACGGATGTTTGTAAGCTGTCCGAACAAGCAAAGCGTATTCCATTCACCCGAACTGCACTTATAGAAGAACTGGTTCCATATCGTGAAATTGAGATTCGTGAAAAAGATGGCACAATGGTTAATCATCTCCTGACTCAGATGAGAATGGAAGGCAATCGGAAATGGCTGTTTATAGCAAATGGCCGGCCGGATCAAAACCGCGACATACCATCGAAAAGTGATTTGGAAATTCACTTAAACGGGTTATGGACGGTAACACATTACGATACCTTAAGTAATTCGATAGAACCTTTAGAAGCAGAGTATAAGAATGGTGATACGATTATGAAACGGAAAATGTTTTGTCATGATAGTTTGCTTCTGGCACTGGATTCAATATCAGATATATCGCAAGCAATTAATCGGCAGAAGAACCAGCAAGCGGAAACCACTGAAAATATTACCTTGTCCGGTCCGGTACCAATTGAGTTAAATGAACCCAATGTTCTTTTGCTGGATTTGGCTGAATTTAGCCTTGATGATGGTGAATGGATGCCGAAAGAAGAAATTTTAAAGATTGATAATGTATTCCGCAAAAAGCTTGGCTGGCCGCAGCGAATGGAAGTTTTTGCACAGCCTTGGGTTGAGCCCGTAGAAGAGACGGCTGAGCATATGGTGGCTTTACGCTTTTACATTGAATCGGAAATAGAGGTAGAAGGTTTAGAATTGGCAATGGAAGAAATCGAAAGTGTTAACGTTTTTGTTAATGGTTTAAAGGTTGAAAAACATGATAGAGGCTATTTTACAGACCGCTGTATACAGCGCATAGAACTCCCGGGTTTTAAAGCCGGAATTAATAATCTGGAACTTGTACTGCCATTTACGAAAAAAACAAATTTGGAATGGTGCTATTTATTAGGTGACTTTGGCGTTGCATTATCCGGATGCAAAACGCTTTTAACAAAACCGGTGGAAACGCTTTCTTTTGGAGACTATTGCAATCAGGGCCTGCCCTTTTATGCCGGCAATGTTACATATCACATCGATGTAGAAGTAGAAGAAGGAAGTTATAGGTTAAACATCAATAAGTACCGTGCGCCGTTGTTGAGCATTCGTGTAGACCATGAGGATAGAGGGAATTTAGCATTTGCTCCTTATAATATGGAGCTTGGTTTATTAACAACCGGAAAACATAGAATTTCGATTACTTCCTATGGAAATCGTGTGAATGCATTTGGTGCAGTCCATAATTGTGATGAAAATACCATCTGGTTTGGACCTAATGCCTGGCGCACAAGTGGGGATAGCTATTCGTATGAATACCAATTAAAACGAATGGGCGTTTTAAAAGCGCCGGTACTAAAACGAATTATGAATTAACATACATTTTCAGATATCGGATGAAAACGGAGAGCGATCTGTTGATTTTTTAGTCAATAAAACCGGTTAAGGAAATCAGCAGTCGTGTTCAGCAATGGTATAAAACGTATAAAGGTTAAAATTGTATTCGGATATCAATATCGGAGTGGATTCCGGTTGAGATATAAATTCATTATGATTTAGCATGGACATGGGGCCATGATTAAATCAAACCATAGGAGGAGCAGAATGAAAATGAAAAAAATCAGTACTTTTATTGCAGCATTAGTGGTAGCAGCAATGTGTCTGACGGCATGTGGATCTCAAAGTGAGACAAAGACAAGCAGTACAAAAGAAACGACTCCAAAAACAGAGGATGGTACCGGTACACTCACAACAATTACCGCTGTTAAGAATATTGGTAATTTGGAGTTAGAGAGAATTATGGGAGTTACTGGAGAAGACATGGACAATAACCGTTGGAATGACCTTATTAAAGAACGGTTGGGGTATGATATTAAATATCTCTGGGTCACCAATGACGGAGAGCAATTCACCCAGAAATTTAATGCTTCAATTGCAACGGGGGATATCTCGGATATTGTCAGCCTTGGTAGTGCGGACTTTAAAAGATGTGGCGAAAGCGGTTTGTTAGCCGATTTAACAGATGCCTATGAAGAATATGCATCCCCTCTATTAAGGGAAATCATTGAAAGTGCCGGTCCGGAGGCAATGGAGTCAAGTAAAATCGATGGGAAATTATATGCGATTCCCATTGTAGATGCCAATATTGAGCGGGGAACTATTCTTTGGATCAGAAAAGATTGGCTGGAGCAAACGGGAAAAGAGATACCAAAAAGTATGGAGGAAATGGTTGATCTCATCACGGAATTTAAAAAGATAGCAGGTGATGGTGCGGTTGGCTTACCTTTCAGGAAAGAGTTATTTGCGGTAAATGCAAATTATACCACCAATGGAGTATTCTATGCACATGGCGCATACCCCCAGCAATGGGTTGAGAAAAACGGGGAACTGGTTTATGGAACGATACAACCGGAAATGAAGGAAGGATTGTTATGGCTTGCCGATCTTTATAAAAATGGCATGCTGGATCAGGAATTTTATGTAAAAAATGAATCGACTGTTGATGAATCAATTGTTTCGGGTAAATGTGGTATTTTTTACGGAGCACACTGGTCGCCCCTAGGGGTGATTCAGAATAATCTGAATCAGGATGCAGAAGCAGAATGGATACCCTGGAATATTCCGTCGGTAACGGGAGAACCCGCAAAAGTTGGTATTGAAATGGCAACAAATGCATGGTTTGCTTCCAGTGCCGATAGCCCTGCACCACAGGCTGTAATCGAGATGGCTAATTTATATTGTGAGGTAATATTTGATAAAGAGAAACAGCAGTATGATGTATATGGCAATCCGGGTGGCGAAGCGGAAGGTATGTGGAAGCTATCACCTGTAAGTATGATGACGCCTACTAAAAACATAGATATTGCAAAAACGATCCGGCCCTATCTGGAGAAAAATGTAGAAAATCCGGAAGAGTTATACGGAGAAACTCTGCAAATGTATAATCTTTGCTATCAGGCTCAAAACGGGGATCGTTCACAGGCAGGCTGGAATCTGATTTTTGGCGTAAATGGTGCTTGTCAGGTACAGGCAGAGCAGCAGCTGGAACCCGGCAATACGCATATGAATGCATACTTTGGACCGCCGACAGAGACCATGAATTCGGTTTTATCTATTATTAACGAGCAGCTAAATGCAGAGCTGACGAAAATTATAATTGGCGAGAAGCCCATTGAAGCATTTGATGAAGCGGTTGCAGCCTGGTTAGCAGGTGGCGGTGATCAAATTACCAGCGAAATCAATGAATGGTACAAACAGAAATAAATGAAAATGGTTTCTGCAAGTAGTTCGAATTAACATGATACCAGGCATGAGAAGTTGGCCTCTTTTTATAACAGCTTCTCATGCTATTTCTTTTTTAGAGGAGGAACTGCATGAAAAGACTAAAACAGCTGGAGACAGGATATACATGGAAAAAATTTGTACGCCAATCGCCTTACTTAGTCATGATTATTCCTGGTTTTATATTAGTTTTTATATTTAGCTATATTCCTATGGCAGGAGTTCTTCTGGCATTTCAGGATTTTAATCCGGCTAAGGGACTGTTTGGGAATCAGAAATGGGTAGGTATAGACAATTTTACATTTATTTTCAATCTTCCCGGATTTCGTCAGGCATTTATCAATACAATCGTCATTGCCTTTTGGAAGATCATAACAACCCTTATCATACCAATCATAATAGCCTTGATGCTAAATGAACTTAAGTCTAATAAAATACGACGTCTATCACAGACCCTTATCTATTTGCCCTATTTTCTTTCCTGGGTAATTTTAGGCGGTGTTTTTCAGGATTTGCTATCACCGGGAACCGGACTTATTAATCAGGTACTTACCTCAATTGGCTTTGATCCTATTTTCTTTTTAGGAAGTAATAAATATTTTCGAGGTACGCTTATTGTGACCAATGCCTGGAAAGAGTTTGGCTTTGGAACCGTTGTTTATTTGGCGGCAATGACCGGTATTGATCCGGGCTTTTATGAAGCGGCTTCCTTAGATGGTGCAAACAGATGGAAACAAACCTGGCATATCACACTTCCCAGCATTATGCCCATCGTAGTACTAATGACGGTATTGAGTCTGGGAAATGTTTTAAACGCAGGATTTGACCAGGTATTTAACCTATATTCATCAACCGTATATGAAACCGGAGATATTATAGATACCTTTGTTTACCGAATGGGTATGTTATCAGCCCAATACGGCCCTGCAACAGCGGTAGGGCTATTTAAATCTGTGATTTCACTTATTTTTATTTCAAGTTCCTATTATATTGCTTATAAGGCAGCTGACTATAGGATTTTCTAGAGACCAGCCGGTCAGATGTAATTACATATAGTAAATCAAATGAAGTGAAAGGAAAGGGATTAGGTTGAAAAATATAAATTTTTCAACATCCTGATTTATATGTGCGCCAAGGCGCACAGATAGGAGTTTAGGTTGAAAATATAATTTTTTTCAACATCCTGATTTATACGTGCGCCAAAGCGCACAGATAGGAGTTTAATATGTACGACAAACTTTCATCACCCGGCAGAAAAATATTTCAGGTGTGCAACACAATTTTTCTGTTATCATTAGGTATAGCATGCCTGCTGCCCTTAATTAATATTTTGGCAATATCATTTTCCAGTAAATCAGCAGCTGCAACAGGAAATGTAGGATTTTGGCCCATAGAGTTTACAACCTCGGCATATACCTATGTACTGGAAAGGACCGCCTTTTGGAATGCACTTGGAATTACGGTTAAGAGAGTTCTTTTAGGTGGCGGTTTAAATTTATTATTAACCGTACTTACAGCCTACCCGTTATCAAAATCAAAAGAAAAATTTCAGTTCCGGACATTTTTTGCTTGGTTTTTCTTCTTTAGTACGTTATTTAACGGAGGCTTGATTCCGGGATATATGTTAATTAAGGAATTAAATTTGCTGGATAGCATATGGGCATTGATCTTACCGGGAGCAGTACCGGTTTTTAACGTGATTTTAATGCTGAACTTTTTTAGACAGCTGCCCCAGGAATTGGAAGATGCAGCATTTGTAGACGGAGCAGGTCCGTTTCGGGCATTGTTTATGATTTTTATTCCATGTGCCCGCGCCTCCATTGCAACGGTAGTTTTGTTTTCTATTGTATCACATTGGAATGCTTATTTTGATGGTATTATTTTTAGCAACTTTCCGGAAAATTACCCGTTACAAAGTTATCTTAGAAATATCATAGCATCTGCGAATTTGTCCAGTATGGCTGCCGGCGACTGGAAAATGCTTGGGGATATATCCGATCGTACCGTGAAGGCAGCTCAAATATTTATTTCAATGATACCGGTGTTATGTGTTTATCCATATTTACAGCGTTATTTTGTTAAGGGCATGACAATCGGCAGCGTGAAAGGATAATTCTCAACTTAAAGTTTCATAATTAAGATAAAAAACAACTTTAAATATAAGGCATATAATTGATTTTTTGATTTAATTCAGACTGTAAGCAAGCAGTTGCGTGATGAAATCCCTAAAGCATTACAATGTTCTCCGGTTACTTTACAGCTAACCGGAATGTAAAACGAGAGAATATGACCAAAATCACGATTGGCTTCCAAGGGGCAGCATGGGCTGGAAACTTATTTAACTCAGCTGATAATTAAAACAAAATAGCAGAAGGATTATTCCTCATAATGCAGGAATGTTCTTTCTGCTATTTTTTTGCAAGTAATCAACGCCTCCAAATAGGGAAGCTTTCAAAACAGGAATTTTGTGAAAAATTACACATATAATTTATGAATTTTTGCCATAATAAAATTTAAAAAATTAATCACCCAAGAATAGGGAGTTGGTATAAATTTAATAATTCTGTCAGTAAGTTAATAAAAAACATAAAAAATGCCACAATATAATATTGTGCTGTTTTTAATAAAACAGACAAACTATCTATTAAGAAATGCCGTCATGTCTGAGGGATTTCAAAATAAGGAGGAACTTCAAGTGCAGATCTTGTTGAAAGGAATTAATATTTATATAAATTCACCGTTTCTGCTGGCTATTTTTCTGATACTGCTTGCACTGCTTTGTTTTGCTTTATTAGTACTGTATTACCGGTATAACCATTTTGGGAAGAAACTTCATTTCCTGTCTTGTTCCCCGGGAGATGGAGAGAAACCGGGTCCGTGCGAGTGGGAGAAGCAGATGCTTGATCTGGCAGAAAGCCATAGTCAGGTAAGACTGACAGGATACAGCTTTGTTCTGAATGATTATAATCAGACTGCCTATAAAAAACTAAATAAAATCAGAGATCGTATCTCTGATTTATCTACCGATATTATTTTTTTGATTCCGGCTGCACGCTGGCTTTTTGATAATTTTCAGATGATGTACCGGGAAATAAAAAAAGTGCGTACCTCGGGTACCAGCTATGCCGTATTGCCGATTTTAAAGTGTAAGGAAGGCCGCAACTTTCCCCGTATCTACGTAGTGGCTAAGAAAATGGTGGCTCTTTCCGGAGGGCACTTAAGTGAAGACAATATAGCAGTGATGTTAGCTGCTTATCAGCAGAAGATACCCCTGACAGACAAGGAAATCTGGGTTTTACCGGAAGTGCTGGGCTTTTGCCTTCTGGAAGAAATCATTGCCATTGCAGATGAAATTCTTCATATGATTGATGTGAAGTCAAAGGCAGATAAATTCTTAAAAGATAAATTTGGCGGTGATGAGGAACCCGCAGATATATCTGCATTACTTTGTGAATTAGAGGATAATCTGAGGCGGAACTACTCCTTTCATGCCCATGTTATATATCTGCTGAAAAATATGTCCTTTCATGAAGCTGCCATTCAAAAATATCTGGAATATCATTTTGCTTCCTTTGGAAAACAGGTAAAGACCGCCGGTATATTTATGGAGGAAGGAAAGATAGAATCTTTACTTGAAACCAACATAAGGACGTTAATTGTAAGTTTGAGAGATATCAATGAAGTGGATGAGGAAAAATTCTTTGAGGAATACTCCTGCCTGGAACAGATTTTATCAAAGGATCCGGACGGTGTTTATTCAAAGATGGATTTGGAAGCCAGAGGTATGTACCGTGAGGTCATTGTTAAATTATCCCTCCGATATGGGATAAACGAAGAAAAAATAGCGAAGGATTGTCTTGAACTGGCAATTCAGGGAAGGGAAGATCTGCATTGCTCTCATCATGTGGGAGCCTATCTTATAGGTAAGGGCTATCCATTTCTGAAGGCAAAGGCATTAGGTAAACCGGCTCCTCAAAGTATTAAGGAAAAGAAGAATATAAAGGGCTTCCTCTATTTTCTTTCTCTGTTTTTAATAATTCTGGGACTGAGTGCCTGCTTGCTCCATGCGTTTGAAACCCTTGAAGGCGTGGTGAATACCAGCCGCCATGTAATAACCCTTCTGGCCGCGATGCCACTTTTGTTTGGTATATCCATAGAGATTACGAATTTTATTTTTACCAGAAGAATAACTGTGAAAAAGATTCCTTCTCTGAACTATCTGAAGGAAATACCGGAGGAAGCCAGAACCATTGTGGTTATGCCGGTAATTGTCTCCTCAAAAGAACAGGGCCTTGAGTATATGGACCGTCTTCAGAAACATTATCTTGCGAACCGGCAGCCAAACCTTTATTTTGCGCTTCTCTTTGACTTTGAGGATTCACCGGATCAGTTTTTGCAAAAGGATGAGGTCATTGAGACTGTCCTTGTCGCACGTATGAAGGAACTGAATGCACTTTATCCTTCACAACAGCAGCGCTTTTCCTTGTTCTTCCGCTGCCGCAAATGGAATAAGGCGGAGAATTGCTATATGGGTTGGGAGCGTAAGAGAGGAAAGCTGGAAGAGTTTAATAATCTTTTAAATGGAGCAGGAAAGGAGAATACTACCTTTTCCTCCATTTATTGCGACGAAGATCTTCTTACTACTTTCCGGTATGTTATTACTCTGGATGCGGATACAAACCTGATTCGTGACAATGCCTCTAAACTGGTGGGATTGATTGATCATCCATTGAATCGGCCGGTTCTGGATCTGGCAGGGCAAAAAGTGATGGAGGGTTATGTCATCATTCAACCCTCGGTCAGAAATCATATCGTAGATAAGAACGGCAGCCGGTTTACAAAGATATTTGGAGGAGAATCGGGACTTGCACATTACGGAACCGTAATATCCGATGTCTACCAGGATATATTTAATGAAGGTATCTACACTGGTAAAGGTATTTATGATATTAAAGCCTTCCACAAAGTGCTTCAAAATAAAGTACCGGAAAACAGGATTCTAAGTCATGACTTGTTTGAAAGCTGTTATGCAAAAACGGCTTTTTCCAGTACCGCCAAGATTATGGACAATTTTCCAAACAGCGTTTTATCCTTTGCCAAAAGAGAACACCGGTGGCTGCGCGGGGACTGGCAGCTGCTGCCCTGGCTGTTTATGAAGAGGACTCTGGATGGTAAAAGCCTATGTGCTCTGCCAAAATGGAAAATCTTTGACAACTTAAGACGAAGTCTGGTTCCGTTTAGTAAAACTCTGTTTGTTTTGCTGAATTTGTTATGGATACCAAAAGCATATTACCTGTGGTTACCCCT
>JAEZSL010000084.1 GCA_023443925.1 Bacillota bacterium
ATGAATTCCTAAAATATATATGTGAATATCCTGACTGGAAAGCACGAGTGACCCTTTTTGAAAATGGAACAAGTTTAATACCGGCAGAACATATCTTTCTTATCTCAGCTTCTTATGGGATGTCCGCATGCTTTGTGGGTTTTCTGGATATTGAAGAGGCCAACAAGATTTTACAATTGCCGCAGCATATTAGCTGCTTTTATCTCCTTCCCGTCGGTTATGCAGACGAGATGCCATGCGAAAAGTACACGAAGGATTTAGATGAATTAGTATTTTATGATCAGTGGATTTTGCAGAAGAAAATAATTTGACATTTATAAGATGATTGACTGCTGGTTATGCCTCAAGGATTGTTTGCGTGGAGAAATAAAGGCTGTAAAAGGTACAAAGTTAAATAGAATCAGAATGAATAATAATCAAGTGGGCTGCCGGAATTGGGCAGCCTTTTTTTATCGTCTAGAAAAAAATCGCCCTATTTAATAAAAACCTGATTAGGGATGCACATGAACACGCAATAGGATATATCATTTTAAAGAGTGTCACAACCGTGACAGCGCATCAGCGCCGGAATGCTGTTTCATATGGAGTTAACTCTACTTTTGACCTTAACTCAGTCTTTATTCGATAAAACCAGTTAATAAGAGAGAAAGCGTAATTTATATAAAAAGCCTTCCCCCATGGTTAAAGATAAAGGCTGATAAAATCAAATAAATGCCAGGTAAATAGTAAAAAAATAATTTGAAGATAAACCGGCAGCATACTCGTTATATATTAGAAAATGTTTCAATAATTAGGTTTAGAATGAAAAGTATGGGAGGATTATAATTATGAATATAAGGAAAAACTATAAAGTATTAATTACTTTATTTATGACCGTATTACTATTAACGCAAATGTTCACAAATTGTGTCGTTAATGCAGAAACAAATAAGGATAACCCTGAAAATAGCAGTAATATTATTAAATATATAGACGCTGAGATGAATAATTTAGTCGGCAATAAATTAGCAAAGGGCGTTACAGCTTCTATTATTCAAAATAATGAGTTAGTCCTGAGCAAAGG
Organism: Bacillota bacterium; assembly: GCA_023443925.1. The sequence goes on from JAEZSL010000084.1 coordinate 1,064, forward strand.
TTATGGTTATTCGGATGAGAAAACTGGCAGGGAGGTAGATCCAGAAAACACAATTTTTAAAATCGGATCAGTATCAAAGATATTTGTTGCACTTGCGGCTATGCAGCTTAAGGAACAAGGCAAACTTGATTTGAATGTACCTATAACTCAGTATCTTGAGGCGGATTTCCCAGGATTTAAATACCCTGTAACAATGGAAAATCTGCTTACCCATACGGCCGGCTTTGAGGACCTGTACTCACCCCTGGAGGTCAGATTGGAAAGTGAGATTATACCCCTTAAGGATTTTGTCAGAACTGGCATGCCGGAGCAGGTTTTTAAACCGGGTGAGGTTTCTGCATATTCTAATTATGGGATAGCACTTGCCGGCTATGTGATCGAGAGAATTTCGGGTATTTCCTTTTACGATTATGCCGAAGAAAATATATTTAAGCCATTGCAAATGAATCATACAACTTATAAACCAGTTCCAAAAGGTATTATATCAAAAGCTTACAGCCCCAAAGGGGAAGAAAAATCGGATGTGCTGGAGCATTCGTACCCGGCCGGTTCTGTTACCTCTACGGCAGAGGATATGGCTAAATGTATGAAATTCCTGCTGGATGATGAGGAACAGAGTATTTTAGGAAGCAAGGGAAAAAAAGAAATGTTTGATAAGCACTTTGCTATGGATCAGGAATGGCCGGGTTACGGATATGTATGGATGAGGCACGAGATCAACGGTCATACTTTTTATGAACATGGCGGCGGAACTGCTAATTTTGCGTCAGAACTGGTGCTGTTTCCGGAGCAGAAGCTTGGAATATTTATGTCAAGTAATCAAATAAGCAGTTATGAGCTGGCGGAATATACCTTTGGTGCGGCAGAAATGCTTTACGGAAAGGAATCAAAAAAGCTTGCATATTTAGGCATAAATGACAGGGACATCAGCGGATATTACATACCGGCCAGAAGTGTATTTAAAGGTTCGGATAAGTTCGCCAGTTCAATTTTAAATTTGTTATATGGCTTTCCAAAGCATATTACAGGAAATCCGGTAGATGGATTTGTACTAGATGGAAAAAAACTTATTGCAGCAGGAGAAGATGCATACAGTATCGAGGGGAGTTCTGAATATATAAAGTTTATGCAAAAAGGGAATCATTTATATTATTCGTCAAAACAATATTACACATCTTGCATCCGTGTACCATGGTATGAAGGCACACAGTGGCAGTTATTTGTAATACTATCGTTTATTGTTTTCGGTCTGGTTGGGTTTATTCTGGCTGCTGTTTGTGTAATATCAGGTACCATAAAGAAGAGGGGGCAGTACCCCGTACTGACGCATTTACCTTACATGGCAGTGTTCCTTATATTTGTATCCATGGTTATCCGATTTATTTTTTATATGGACTATATGAATAAAGTATTTGGAGATTTGAATTGTTTGGCCGGTCTGGATGGAGTGATATCTTTTTATAAAGTGGCAGCACCATTGATAGGCATTTCCGGATTGGGTGGGATTGCTTCCACTGTCTTTTTATGGTTACAGCAACGCAATATTTTTGTCTGTATGTTTTACTCCATATGGAGTGTAATAGTTGTAATTTTTACATTATGGCTTATTCAATTAAACTTAATCGGATAATTATTTTATACTAGATAATACATCTGAAGGGATCTCTGCTGTAATGATATATAGCTTCCCTCACAGAATTTTAAGGTGATTTAAAAACCAGGGCTGAGTCAGTCCTGGTTTTTGAGGTTGCCCTTTATGGCGGATGAATGGTGTATTTCCGCAAGCATGGTTAATGAAAAAAATCATGTATTTAATATGAAATATTTACTTGATATGATCGGTGTTCGATATAGGGAGTGTCGCGAGAAGTTTATCCCATGGTATGAACTTAACGTTAATCTGATTGCGGACAGCATTATCAATTTTATGATTCTACTTGCCTAAAATATTACAAGAAATAAAAATAGCTAATATTATTTTTTGTATTGACAAAAAAATAACAAACGACTATACTTTTATTTGAATGACCGCGGTCACTTAAATGCGCATATAACACTTAACAGAATATCATAAAAAGGGGAATTACAATTTGAAAAAGCATATTACAATTATACTCACCCTGATTCTTGTAACTATGACAGTATTATCCGGCTGTACAAAGGTTAAAGAGAAGGAAGTTATGAAATCGGACACGAAAGATTCTAGTGAAACATCTTCAAATACAGGGGAAGCATCCTCTGCGGTAAAAGCAGGAACCTATACGGCAACCGCAAAAGGAATCGGAGATGTCAAAGTCACGCTGACTGTAGATGCCAAGGGTGTCATTACGGATTTAACTGCCGATGCATCAAACGAAACAGCAGATATCGGTGGTGAAGCCGTGAAAAAGTTAACAGCTCAGATACTGAAGCGACAGACAGTAGCCGTTGACGCCGTATCCGGTGCAACACTTAGCAGCGGTGCTTTAATCTCCGCCGTAACGGATGCTTTAAAGCAGGCAGGTATTGATCCGGAAAAAATGACAGCCAAAGAAGTGGAAGCCGGAGTTGACGAAGAAGTTACGGTTGATGTAGTTATCGCAGGCGCAGGTACCTCCGGAACCGGTGCTGCTCTTGCTGCCAGTGAATCCGGAGCAAAAGTTATGATTCTTGAAAAAACTGGAAAAGTAGGCGGTCTGGGAACAACCGGATTGGGACTTTTTGCCACGGAGTCAAGTCTGCAGGCAGCAGCCGGAGTTAGCGTTACTTCAAAGGAAATGTTTGAATATATTGAAAAATATAACCATTACCGTTCCAATGGTGCACTCTTAAAAGCCATCATTGATAAATCTGGTGATACGGTTGACTGGCTGATGGCAAACGGCATTGGCTTACATATGGGTCTGGGAGTAAACCAGAAAGCACATATCGGTGCACCAAAAACATACCATATGTGGGATAATTCCAGGGAAGATTTCCCTGCCGTATATGAAATGATGCAGAAGGAAAGAGGCGCTGAGTTAAGACTCAATACCAGAGCAGTAGAGTTGATTCAGAATGCGGATGGTTCCGTAACCGGCATCATTGCAGAAAAAGAAGACGGCGGCAAATTAACAGTTCATGCAAAAGCGGTTATTCTTTGTACCGGCGGTTTTGGTGCAGATGAAGAGATGATGAAAGAATATACACAGATTAACGAATATAATTATTTTGGATACGGCAATACCGGTGATGGTGTTAAAATGGCATGGGAGGCCGGAGCGGATAAGCTGGGCAATCATGTACTTCAGATCCATCTGGGCGATCTTCCGGAATCCAAAACAATCAATGATCGTTACGGTGATAATGCCGTAACCCAGGTCAAGGATGTTCCACTGCTGTGGGTTAACAAGGAAGGTACACGCTTTGTAAATGAGAGTGTCGTATATGACAATGTACTATGGGGAAATGCGGCATACTCTGCAGGCGGAGAGTATTTTACAATTGTAGACCAGGCTTCCATAGATAAATTTATAAAGGAAGGAATTGCATTTACAGGAGCTTACCAGATGAATGGTTCAGGACTTATGACTCCGGAGGGCGGCAATGATACGAATATAACCATTGCCCCGTTGCCAAATCTTCAGCAGGATCTGGAGACACTGATTAATGCGGGTATTGTCTTTAAAGGAAATACAGTACAGGAACTGGCGCAGGCTTCCGGAATGAACGCGGATAAACTCGAGAAGAATATAGCAATGTACAATGATGCTGTAAAATCCGGCAGTGATAATCATTTCTACAAAGACGCGAAGTATCTTCTTTACAATGTAGAGAAAGGACCGTATTATGCCATTCGCGTCAGAGGTTCCGTATACGGCTCCATCGGTGGTATCCGAATCAATGAAGATATCCAGGCATTAAATGAAGCAGGACAGCCGATACCGGGTCTTTATGCAGCTGGTGTCGATGCAGGCGGGTTATATGATAACACTTACCCGGATATTGAAGGAGTGACCATGGCCTTTGCTATGAATTCCGGACGTATTGCAGGAGAAAATGCGTCTGCTTCTGCTGCAAAATAAAGTCTAATCATATTGTAGCAGACATATGGACACGAACTGCTTTTTAACATAAGCGGTTCGTGTTCTTTTCAAGTGCCTGTAGGACAAACTGATATAAAAGACCAAATGTGTTATAGCTGTTTGAAAATGTGATTATACGAACAGACAGGCAATAAAAGCAAGCTTATGAAATTTATGAATCAATTGTTAAATAGCTGGAAGACAGAGAGTATTATATCGAAGCAGAAGGCTTGAGAAATAAGATAAAAAAGATACAGGGAACATAGGATTAAGACCTGTGTTTGCCCTAAGAGACTAAGAAATGATTATCCTGGACTTTAGAAGGTGGAGGATAATCATTTTTTTATACAGTTTAAGATGGATATCTAGACATGGATCTCTCATTTTTCTGACGAAATCAGATAATATATGGTAAAGTAAAAATATGGTTAAATTAGAATGTGGAGTAAAATTTCTTGAAAAGATTAAAATTTTTTTTCACGCAATAAAAAAGGCAGTCTGATGCATCTTTATTAGTAGGGAGGAGGAGACGAATGGGAATTAGCAAACGTGATTATGTTACACAGATGGAGATATACAAAAAGAGCTTATACCGGGTTGCTTACAGCTATATGAACGATAAAACTCTTGCTCTTGATGCATTGGATGAAGCCCTTTATAAAGGATATATCAACCGGGGCAAGTTAAAGAAAGAAGAATGTTTTAAAACCTGGCTTACAAGGATTGTCGTAAATGAATGTTTACAGCTGCTGCGCAGGAAAAAACGTGAGGTTTTGATTGACCGGATACCGGAGGAAGCAGTAGAAGCTTTTGACTCTCTTCCGGTTAGGGAAGCTCTGGGTAAACTTTCGCAGGATCTGGCAAGTATTATCTATCTTCGGTTCTTCGGTGGGTATACCCTGGCGGAAACGGCTGCCATTCTAAAGGTGCCACAGGGTACGGTAGCCACAAGAGAACGTAAGGCGCTGGCACTATTAAAACTGGAATTATCGGAATGAAGGGGAATAAAAGATGAATGATGATCGTATTACAGAGTATAAAAAATTAATACTGGAAGCAGAGAATTATCCGGATGAATTAGAATTCATAAATAACCGACTGCAAAAAAAAATCAGGAAAGGATATAGAAGGCGTTTTATGGCCGGTCTGTGTACTATTGTGGGGGTGGCTTTATTATTTACAGCGGTTGTAAATACACCTACGGTTATTGCCGAGTCCATATACCGAATTCCTGTCATCGGTGATTTGGCGGAGTATGTAAAGTTTGACCGCGGACTGCAAAATGCTGTTAAGAACGAATATGTTCAGGAGGTAAATCTGGAACAGGAATCAAACGGTTACACCCTGAAAATGCCCTATGTAATTGCTGACAGTAAGCGCCTTGTGTTGTTCTTTCAATTACCGGAGAGCATAGTCAGCCGGTCTGATGCAAATGAATACCAGATTGTAATAGGGGACATCGCCTTGGAGAAATTTGATGTAAGAAGTATCAGCTACCCGCAACTTAAGGGCAAGTTCGCAGCAGGTGTCAGCGGACTGCAAGTTATCAGCATCCGCATGAATGAAACGGCTATACCGCAGGATATAGTTTTACCAATATCATTGGTTAAGTTATATAAAGAGATAAGTACCGGGATGGCGGACAATAAACAGGCTGACGAGGGTTCCCTTGTCAATGCAGCGGAATCTGGGGAAACTATACTGGGATCTTATGAATTCAGTCTTCATCTGAACACCTTTCAGGAGCCCATAACCACGGTTTTAAATTCGGAAATACAGGTGTTAAATGAAACTGTATTCATACAATCCATTACCGAGTATCCTACGGGTATTGAAATTAAAGTAACGACACCGAATAAGGGGAATGCAATTATAAGTGGTCTGCAATTCAGAGGAATTGATAAAAAAGGTAATACCTGGGGAGGTCCGGAGGGAACTGGTCCAGCGGTTAATTATAATTATATTGATAACTCCTTAGATTTTAAATATTATCTGGAAAATGACTATTTTAACAAAGCGTCATTGACTGGCCTGGAGATTATCGGGGTGGGTATGTTTATGAAATCAGATCAGAAGATAACGGTTGACTTACAAAATCAGACGATGTCACCGGTAATTTCTGACCTAATAATCAAGGATGTCAGGAAAGCGGGAGATAAGGCCGCTGTTACCTTTGAATCAACGGTTGCTGATAGTATGGATAAGGTTTTAAGAACTTTCGATACGCGTTATGAAGATCTTCATGGTAATGTCTATGATATGACAGATTATCAAAACGGAGCAGGTTATCAAACAGCATGGCAGATCAATGATAAAATTTTTTATGAGGTATCTGTAATTTGGCCAGAAGATAATCAAGTGGTTTTAATGAGGAGGGAGGCTCCCGTTATTAAACTTGACAACCCGGTTAGTATTTCTTTAAATAAATAATATTAATACTTGCCGCTGCACCTCCTAACAATTATAATTTATCACAGAGAGCTTTTTTACTATTACCGCTTAAAAACTGTTTGAGGTGATACGATGAAACTTGAGCGACTTCTCGCCATAATAATGCTGCTGCTTAACAGGAGGCAGGTAAATGCAACAGAACTTGCAGAATATTTCGAAGTATCTCAAAGAACCATTTATAGAGATATTGATGCGATTAACCAGGCTGGAATTCCCATTGTATCTTATATGGGTGCGGAAGGCGGCTTTGGAATTTTAGAAAATTATAAGGTCAATACGAATTTTTTAGACGATTATGAGATTAACTCTATTATCACAGCTCTAAAAAATCTGAACGGTACGGTTGATAACAGAAAGATATCCCATGCTTTAGAAAAATTAGAAAATTTAAAACCTCACAAAAATGGTGACGGAGATAGTATGAATACTATTCCAATTAATATTGACTATAATAACTGGAATAGCAATAATATGGATAAGGATAAGTTAAAGGCTCTGAATAAGGCTATTTACGAGAAGAGAAGAATTTGTTTTAATTATATTAACATAAAAGGTGAATTGACCAATCGCATTGTCTCGCCTTTATCTCTTTTATTAAAGGATTTCTCCTGGTATCTTCACGGTTATTGCCATAGTAAGCAGGATTACAGGCTTTTCAAGGTGAAGAGAATGCTTAAATTACAGGTTACGGACGACATTTTTACCATGGAGGCCCCTCCTCTGGAGTCATTGGATTATCTCGAAGCCTGGTACAAGGATAAAGAGGTTATAAATATTAAGTTAAAATTTAAACCAGAAGTGAGGGCAAGGGTCGTTGACAGCTTCAATGAAGAACAGATCCGATTTTGTGAAGACGAAACAGCAGAGGTTAATTTTACGGCACCTGAGGATAATTGGCTGTTTGAACTCATACTTGGTTTCGGAAATCAGGTAGAAGTGATAGAACCGCTTCGCTTACGATTATTAATGAAGCAAAAGGCCATGGATATCTGGAATTTATATAAAAATGATTATTAAAAGATCAAGTATGACAGAGAGCTGTCATACTTGATCTTTTATACTAAGGAAAAATTATAAGTTGGAGGGTTATAAGAATGATAGAATTACCTGAATCCTATGTACTTATGGATCAAATCATTAGTGAAGTAAAGGGTAAGAAAATAATAAGGGCAGCAGCGGATCATACTCCTCATGCTTTTGCCAGGTATACCGGTGATCCGGCTGAATATAATGAAAAACTTGCCGATAAAACAATTACAGGAGCGGATATCTATAGCGGAAATCTAAGGATAAGAGCAGGTGATATGATTTTGATTCTGACCACACCTGTAAGATTTCATAAAAAAGGTGAAAAGCTGCCGGAGAAACATCAGCTCTATCTGGAGTTTGAGGATGCATCCTCAATAACCTGTACAGTTCAAATGTGGGGCTGTATGTATTGCTTTCAGGAAAAGGACGCGAATGGTATACCAGAAACCCATGTGATTAGTAAAAACCCAACTCCGTTAGAGGATAGCTTTGATGAGGGGTTTTTTAAGAGCTTGCTTCAAAATAAGAAACTTTCATCTCTACCAGCAAAAGCCTTTCTTGCAACGGAACAAAGAATTTCGGGACTTGGAAATGGCGCAGCCCAGGATATATTATTTACTGCCAGAATACATCCAAAGCGGAAGATGTCTACGCTGTCTGACCCAGAATTAAATGTTTTATTTAAGGCTGTTAAGAGTGTCCTTAGCGATATGAGGAATAATGGAGGAAGAGATACGGAGTATGATTTGTATGGACGCAAGGGAGGCTACCGGACAATCTTAAGTAAAAATACGGTCAATAAACCTTGCCCGATATGCAGTACCTTGATAAAGAAAGAGAGTTATTTGGGTGGAAGCATATATTTTTGTGAACAATGCCAGAAATTGTAGTAGTGATGGGAGGTGAGAGCTTTACCCATTTCAAAAATGATGTTTAAAGGGCTGGGGTTTGAGTTTTATTAATTATTAGGTTAACAGCTGTTTTACAAAAGTAAAGCGGCTGTTTTTATATCTTGAACAGGAATAAAGTATTAAGTTATCCTGATGAAAATAAGGAATATTAGGCAAATTCTGAAACTGGGACTGCAAATTATAATTACAGAGCTTTTTTAAATGAATCCATGTAATAAATTTATTGCAGGAATTGGAAAAAAGTAGTTGACATCCATTATAGACAAGTGTATATTATAAATATAGACAAATGTAGATCATGTTAGGAGAATCGAAAATGAAGAAAAAGCACATGAACGAAGATAATGAAACTAGTTTTTACAATCAATCCTCAGAAGAAGCTTTAGAGGTATCAGCTGATTTTTTAACTAAGCTGCCGGAAGCGGAATTTGAGGTTATGTTAGTGGTTTGGAAAAATACACCTCCTGTAACCACGGTAATACTTATGAATCAACTTGGCATTGAAAAAGGCTGGAAACTGCAAACTTTAGTTACTCTGTTGAACCGCTTAACCAACCGCGGATTTTTGCGGAGTGAAAAGTTAGGAAAGGAACGTACTTATTATCCTTGCGTAAAGCAGGAGGATTATATTCAATTTGAAACAACCCTTTTTGTTAAACGGTATCACCAAAACTCCTTATTTCAATTGGTGAATGCTTTCTCAGGCAATAACAAACTGAGTAAGGATGAACTAAACGAGTTGAATAACTGGCTGAAAAAGCAAGAGGATGAATAGTATGGCAGCTATCCTTAGTACCTGTTTTATAAATTCTATTAATATGACATTTATAATTATTATAATGGTTTTGCTGATGCCGCTGTTAAAAAAATATTTATCTTCGGTTTGTATATACCGTCTTTGGGTGATTGTTCTAATTGGATTATTAATACCAATACGTTTTGGCACCAATACGGCTTTAGTTTACATTGGCACGCTCCAGATAACTGCTGAAGATAAAACACATCCGGATATTCAGGCAAGCAATGCATCCAATTATGGAATGAAGCACTATAACCTGGAAAAGCAACTGACTCCGGATAAGCAGGCACAGATCAGCCGGCAAGGAAGCTGGTATTATTTTATTAAAACAATGATAACTGCGAAACTCTCAAATATTGTTCAATATAAATACTTGTTTTTAGTCTGGGGCTTTACAGCATTCGTCCTGATGGCAGTAAAGAGCATTGGATACCTGGTATACCGGAAACGGCTGAAAAGATTTGTAAGACCTGTTATTAAGGAAAACATATTAAAGGAATATAGCCGTTGTTTTCTGGAATTACATAGCAACAACAGAATGGGACTTTTTCAGCATAATAAAATATTATTATATACAAGTCCTGTAATTACCAGCCCCATATCAATTGGTATTTTAAAACCAGCTATTTTATTACCGGATGAATCCTACACGGATAAAGAGATATATTTTATCCTCAAGCATGAGCTAATCCATATATTAAGAAGAGATTCTTTGATTAAAGCAATACAGCTAATCGTGCTGGCTCTTAACTGGTATAATCCATTTTGTTATGTATTGGCCAGATATTTGGAGGAATGGTGTGAAGCTTCCTGTGATGAACAGGTTCTTCGTAATGCGGACAGAACGGATCGCTTCGGGTATGGCAAGCTGCTTTTGAAGTACGCTGAAACTAAAACATATATGCCATCTGCGATTAATTTAATGGGAGGAAATAATATGAAAAACAGATTGAAGTCTATCATAGAGCATAGAAAAAAGCATTCCGGCATAATACCGGTGGTGCTGCTGCTCTGTATTGTATTTACTATGGTAATTGTATCTTCTCGCAGTCATACTGATTCTCTGGCTGCCGAGGTTACAATAACAGAGGAGAAGGAACCTATGATGCCGCTGGAGGAAACAGGGGATAGCCAGGAAGATAAGAGTGAATCCTCCTTAGCAAATAACAGTGGTCCAATCAACAAGGATATATCAGAGAAAGAAACGGAAATTTCGGAACCGAATGCAGCAGACACTTTATCTGACGGGGTATCCGGTGAAGATATCGTCGAATATGCAAAGCAAGCAGTTGGCAGCCCCTATTTATGGGGAGGAAATGATCTTGATACCGGAGTTGATGCCAGCGGATTTACACAAGTAATCTATGGAAAGTTTGGTTATTCGCTTCCCAGGACATCCAGGGAGCAGGCGGTGGAGTGCACAGAGGTTTCAATGGATTCTCTTAAGCCCGGTGATTTGGTTTTTTATCCGGGCATAGAAGAGAATAAGGCGGATCATGTTGGAATCTATATTGGAGAGTATAAGATTATCCATGCAAAGAATTCACGGGACGGCGTGGTTATTCAAGATATCAATTACCGGACACCGATAAGTGCAGGCAGGGTTATACAATAAAACTTATTAGTAGATTAACTGGCTTTCATTGAGTTAATCTATAAACTAAATTTTATATTAGGAGGGAAGGGTATGGTTGTCTTTCATGGTTCTCCGGTTGCAGGGATTAAGATTTTTACACCACGTATTTCAACCCATGGCAAACCCGTAATCTATGCTTCCGATAGAATGGATGCTGTTTTATTGTATTGTGCTAAATGGAATGATTTTATGCTGACCTGTGGTTCGGAGGAAGTTGTTGTAGAGCGTTATAAAGGAGCTTTCGATGAGTTATATAAAGACAAGAAGGGTTATATTTATATTTTAGATGGAACAACATTTCAATTCGATGAGTATTGCAATGAGTTAGTTTCAGAAAAAACTGTAGAAGTTATTGATTGTATTACCATAAATAATCTATATGAAGTTGTTATGGCAAAATATACGGTTTATCTTTATCCCAATAAACCGCAGTGGATTACAGACGATGACGGAGATATCGTAGAGCATGCTATAGAGATATACAAAATGAGTGGAGATTTTGGTATTTTTAATTATATATATGAGAGGTATCCAAAACTTGATAAACAAATTAAGAATGCGATGATAGACATTATAAAATAAGCTAATGATTTGTAATAGACTTAATATACGGATAAAAACTTTAAATACTTGGTAAATTCAACTATTTTATTATGGTATCGAATTCTCTAATTGATTTCTGAAATGCAATGATAGTAAACGGTAAAATCGCAAAAAAAGTGTGAGGATTATCTAACACACTTTTTTTACTAAATAATATTATTAATTAATTCTACCAGCTTATATCAAAGTCATATTCTTCAACAGTAACTTTTCCTACTGCATACCCTGATATAGTTTTAAAATTTACATTCTCAGGCATTGTTTTTCCATCTGCCCAATTAGTACACCTAAAAAATAAAGGCCCCCCTCCCATTGCCTGATATACTGTATATACCATTCCTTTTGATGCTTTATAAGCAGCATTTATACCTGTGTTAAAAGAATCCTCTATGATTGCTGCATATATATCATATAAAACAAAAGCTCCTCCAACTAAGGGAGTAAGGTCTACACCAAATTTTTTCAGAATTTCTTTAGCTACTACAGTAGTTAAAGCTTGAGAACCATATTCCTCAAGATACTCTTTTAAACCATCCGTCGGAAGATCAGCATTATGAAATGCTTTTACCATACTGTATGGAATATAAGTGATTTTAACTGGAATGTCTGTAAATGAGAGTGATTCAGAAGTTTTAAAATCCGTTACTCTCCAGGTTCCACCTTTGGTACTTGAGGCTGCAAACGAAGTTATTGAACTACTAAAACCGAGTGCCACTACTAACGTAAATGCTAGTAAAATTTTACTAATGTGTTTCATAATATATATTCCCCTTTCTATTTTTAAGATATCTATATTATAATACTATTTTGTATTTATTTGGGAATATATGCCAAAATGTTCAACATTCTGGAATTATTTGTAATAATTCAGTCATTATTGTTGCCATAATAGGAATAATTTGTTATAATGATTATGGGGAGATAATAATATGAATAAGAAAATAGCTTTAAAAACAAAAGATTCATTATTGGTAGTAGATATAAAAGATATTATTTATTTTGAAAAAGAAAAAAAGAATATAAAAGTAGTGTTGAAGAATAAAAATAATCTATATATAAAAAATAGCATGAAAAATTTACAATATATTCTTGAAAATGAAAATCTATATAATATATATTTCTTTAAGCCACATTGCTCCTTTATGATTAATGCAGTTCATATAAGCGCTATAAAATCAACTCAAGTTATAATGTCAAATAGAGATTTTATTCCTATAAGTCATTCCAATAGAAAAAATTTTTCTCAATTGATAAAAAGTAATTTATATATGATATAACGTAAACATTTTTAAAGTAACTATTATTACATATTATCATAGTTCTATTAATAGAGTGGAATTGCGTGGTTTTAGCATAAAACAGCTTTGATTTCAAGAATTGTGTTTTGCATAACGTACAATATTGTTTATAAAAGAGAGGAAATAAGATATGATTAAATTTAATAAGTTAATAAAAATCTTGCTAATTTTTTTTATTGTAATTATAATACTAATTCCTAAAAAATATTTAGCTATGAATCAATTAAATTATTTAGAGATTATAATAAGTGTATTGTTTTTTCTTTATTTCACCATATGTTTATATATGGATATAGCAAAAAGGCAGTATTCTACATCTATACTAATTATAGTTGTAGATATTATAAACATAATAGCACTTGCAATTTTATGCTATTTATATTTTAAAAATTATGATAAAACAAATATGGATGCTTTATGGAACAGAAAGACTAACATTCAAACATGTGCATTTTTACTGATTCTGATGGTACCAATAAAATACATTTTAGAGAATCAAAGATTTAAAAAGTAAATTAAATTTTGGGGAGGGCCCAAATTTTGTGTAAACCTTCAAACCGATGTAAAATAAAATTACCCGGTTTGGAGGTTTATTTAATGGCGAGAAGAAGGAACGAGTCTTAAGAAAGACATAAACTACGTGAAATACAAATACCTGAAATAAAATCCGGTTAAATGGAACGGATGTCAATGCCCTCATGAGAGAATAATTAAGGTTCAGGCTCGAGGCCGTTAGATTAATTTTGTTAAATCCCCAACATAAAGTACTGCCAGTTCGTGTAAAGCACGAGTTGCTGCTACATACAAAAGCTTAGCGTGACCATCATCTTCCGGATAGTGGCTACTGGTTGGATTATAAATAAGAACCGTATCAAACTCCAGCCCTTTTGTATACTCTACCGGAAGCACCATAATACCCTTTTTAAATTCTGCTATTTCCAGGTCACTTTCCTCGATGGTAATAAGCTTACCAAGATTTTTAGCCGTAAGCTTTGCTTCTACAGCATTTCGGCATACAACAGCAATGGTATCATATCCCTCCTGCTGCCATTTCTGAATAATTTCTACGGATTGGTTCAACATATCTTTTTCATTGTGGCACTTCGTTACTAAAACCTCATTTCCATGCCGTATAATAGGCTCAATCGGATAACTGGAAAATGAGCCATTCCGTAAAATTTTCTGTGCAAAATTAGAGATCTCCACGGTATTTCTATAACTCTTAGCTAATACTCCAAAGTTGTCAAAGCGGTCTGTTAAAATTAAGTTCTTTAATTCTTCCCAGTCATGGAGCCCATATCCAAAGTGAATATTCTGGGATACATCCCCCATAATGGTAAAAGAACAACTTGGAATACAATAGCGCAGAACCGAATATGCCATCATACCAAAATCCTGTGCCTCATCCACTACGATGTGGTGTGCTTCACGAATGGGGTCTGTTTCCTTTACACGTTTATACAAATATGCCAGGGCAGCTAAATCATAAACATCAAATTCCTTTGCGGCAGCATTAATATCCTGTATGGAAATATCATCCGTCCATATTTCTTTTTGTTTTAACAGGAACTCACGATATAAATCATATATGGAGCCCTTCCACTTCTTTTCTCCAAACCGTTTCGTATAATCTTTCACTAACTGTTTTTTCATTTCCGGGGTATAACTAATTTCCCTGCCGGTAATCTCATTCTTAAGCTTGTTTAATGCACGCAGGTTTAAGCCGTCAATTTTTGTTTGTATGGATAATCTTTTACCTTCCTCAATATACCCTTTAATCTGTTCGGAGGAGTAAAGCAGTTTGTCATCTAAATATATATCTTCCTGTGGTATTACTTTGGCTTCTAACTCACTGCAAAATTCTTCTAATGCATGAAACCAATCATTCGTTCCTTTGCGATAACTTAGCTTCTCACATGGAATTACTTTATATTTTTTTTCATTCCAGTCTTCGTAAAGTAAACGGATAAAGAGCTGTTCCATGGTCATCTGCTTCACACCATGTACATCCAAGTCAGGTAACACACCAGTAATATAGTTCAGCAAAATACGATTACTACCAATGATGTAAAAGTCTTCTGGTTTAAAATCTTCTTCATAGTTATATAGGATATAGGAGATTCGGTGCATTGCTACGGTGGTTTTCCCGCTGCCGGCAACTCCTTGAACAATCATATTGCGATAGGGAGATTTTCGTATAATATCATTTTGTTCTTTTTGTATTGTTGCTATGATTTCGCCTAGTACGGCTTCTTTATTCTTCGCTAAATATTTGGTAAGCAGATCATCATTGGTTACCACTTCAGAATCAAAGTAATCAATCAGCTTTTCTCCCTCAATCTCAAAGGTTCGCTTCTTTTTTAAATCAATGGTAATTTTTACTTTGTCCGGTGCTGTATAGGAGCATTCACCGAGTCCGTTTTCATAATAAACATTGGCTATTGGGGCCCGCCAATCGACAACCATGATTGTGATGGTGTCCTTCATAACCCCTCCCTTTCCTATATAGAATGTCTCTTCTTCCCGGCCTTGGTCTTGAATGTCAATACGTCCAAAATACGGTTTTTTTAAAGCCTTGATGTTCTTACGAAGTGCTGTTTTCATATTTTCATTCATGGTGATTGTGTTTGACAATTCTGTAAATATTTCCGGATCATCATGCCGGTATCGATCATACATATCATCAATGTCTGCACTCATAATATCAATTTCTTTCTTATACGCATTAATATTATCTTTAATGATACCGATGCATAGATTCAAATATTGCTCTTCCAAAAGACGTTCTGGCTGGTTTGTCATATTGGTAACCTCCTTTTTTTCGGCACATTAACTTCGCTATCGTGCAAAAACTATCTCTTTTGCTCTTGCATATAGTCGGTTTTAACTGCCGTTGTCCGCTGTTTATTAGCTGCAAAGTCTATTATATAGAATAAAAAAAATAATACTAGACTTTATTTTCAAGATGTGTTAATATTGATACTGAAATATACCTAAAATTAAGGGTTTACATATATTGAATGCTATCTGCTTATGGCAGGCAGCTTTTTTTTATTTATAGGATTCGAGTGAATAGGTCAATTTTGTGTTTTATATAAATACGAGCATAGATATATTTATTAAATACACGTGTAGAAATCTTTTGATACTCGAATCTTTATGGGGAAGTTCTCCGAACTTACCTATAAATTTAATAGCCTTCCAGGCAGGATGAACTGACGCCCTTAAGGAAGATGTCACGGTCGTGACAGCGCGTCAGCGCCAGAGTCTGGCAAGCCGGGCCCTTCTTATGCGTTAAGCGAAAAAAGCTGCCTGCAATAGGACACAGAGCTTACCTTATATGATTCGCAAAAGGTCAATTAGCTATCTTTTCTTTGTGCACCTATTTTTAACAAGCCTCTAATGTCGAGGAAAAAAAGCCGGCTGGCTTATTATTTGGCCAGAGTAAAATAGTAATTCATAGTACTAATTCTAAATTTTGATAGTACATTAATCTAACATTCTCATGATAATCTCCATATAGTTGTTCAGCTGATAATTTTTGATCCCGAAACATAATTTCAATGTATTGATACAAAGAAACCGAATCGCAAACCGCACAAAATATAACTAAATCATGTGAAACGGT
Source organism: Bacillota bacterium (assembly GCA_023443925.1). The sequence goes on from JAEZSL010000084.1 coordinate 17,462, forward strand.
TATAGATTATATGGAATCATATGGGCAGAATTTTAGTATTGACTTTAATTATACGATGGTATAATATTATACAATAATAGAAACGTTAGGAGAGAGAGTTGTGAATAATAAAATAAAAAAATTAGGAGATGCAGAATTAGAAATCATGATGGTTCTATGGAGCAGCACCCAGCCGGTTACGTCGGGATATATCTTAGAACAGCTCAAGGAAAAGCGCAGCTGGGCTTTATCAACGTTAATGACCTCCCTTGCCAGATTGTCCGATAAAGAATTCATATTTTGCGACAGAGCCACACGTTCTAATTTATATTCTGCAATTATAACAGAGAATGAATATAAAGCACAGGAAAGCAAGTCCTTTTTAGCTAAACTTTACGGAAATTCACTTCAAAGTCTGGTAACCAATCTGTACAGTAACAAGGTTATAGATCAGGCCGATTTAAAAGAGCTGCAGGAATATCTTAAGGATTTGGAGGAGGAGAATAAGGTATGATTGATACATTATTCGCAGCCATATTTGAGGTTTCACTAACAACCGGTTTAGTTATTCTAATTATTAAGTCGCTATCCTTTACGATCAACAAAAACTATGCCGCAAAGTGGAAAAAGTATATATGGCTGATAATAGCCGCCAGGCTTTTAATACCGGTCAACTTTTCCTTTTTAGGAGCCCCGGTCCAGCTGAATATACTAAATAACAGCAATTCAAACTATGAGCTTACTGCATCTTCAAATGGCATGAATTCCATCAGAGTACAAAGTAAAACAACTGATATTACTGCCGAAAAAGAAGATAACGGAGAGACCCGAAACAAAAACACAGGACCGGATACACTTACCAGTAAAAATCGAAGCCATTCAATTCCGTGGATGAATTTTGCTGTTTATATATGGGCAGCCGGGGTGATTATATTCATAATGTACCATCTGATTGGATATGCATATTTTAGAAAACAGGTCCTGTGCTGGAGCAGGGTTGTAAAAGAACAGAGAACACTGGATATAGCTAGAGAAATAAGCAATCATTTAGCTTTGAAAAAAAGACTGAGACTTTACGTATGTGACAAAATAGTGAGCCCGTCCCTGATCGGCTTTATAAATCCGATGCTGGTAATACCTCCCCATAATTATACCGATAAGGACCTCACATTTATACTGGAACATGAACTTACACATTACCGTTTGAAGGATCTTTGGTATAAACTGTTTATACTTCTTGCCAATGCAGTTCATTGGTTTAATCCCGCCGCTTATGTGCTTCGTCATGAGGCTTATAATGATTTGGAACTTGCCTGTGATGACGAGGTAATTAAGAATATGTCCGCAGATGACAGGAATAAATATGCAAAAACAATTCTTTCCTGCATTCAGCAGCAGAAGATGCGGAATGTAGCCTTAATAACCAGTTTTAATAATCCGGTAAAAATCTTAAAAGACAGATTGAGAAATATAGTAAGCCGAAAGAAAAAGCGTAACGGCTTGATTATAATTTTTATTTCCCTGATTCTGGTGACCGGGATTGGAGCTTTGTTTACCTTTAATGGCAGAGTACAAAAGAAGCAGGATATACAGGGATTCACCTGGTATGGTGCAGTCAGTTTAATTCCGGAAAAGACAGAATTACCGGATAAGCTGATTATAAACAGTGATATGTGGAACGAATTCTTAGATAGTGATGCTACAGTTGCATTGGTCGCAGCTATACCGCAAGCAGATATTAATGTGTATGGATTGAAAGAAAATGGTGTGGAAGAAGGAACTTATACCCTGCGGGGAATTTTGGTGAAACAGGGTAATGAAATTCAGGTACTGGATACGGGCTGGGGTGTTTATGAAGAGTTACCAGAGATCAGGTACCAGGATTATGATGGTGACAATGTCAATGAAATTGCATTGATTGTAAGAAGTGCAAGCGGGACAGAGCTGTCTGTTAATGATTTACATATATTAAAGAAAGAACCGGCCGGCGGGTGGAAGGATTACTTATTTGACTCCTCTGCCTGGCAGGAAATGATAAAACAGCGAATGGATTACCAGGTTAAAGACGGGATCTTAACTATTTCGATTGATGGGAAGGATACCGGATATTACATTGATCTTACACCTTATGAAGAAGAGTGGGGAGATAAACTAACTTCCGTCTTTTTTGGAAACTATGGTCTATTTCATTTTGACAATGGTGAGATAGCACTGCAGGTACTTCCGGCTGCCAATGTGGGAAATTGGGCCACTCCACAGGTCATTACCGATACTTATATCCATATGAAAGTAACTTTTCGTGGCCAGTTTGACTTGGTCAGTGAATTTAAAGAAAATAAAAATACAGAGGAAGTTCCCGAGGCATATCCGAACCCCAGGGAAGAAACCGGCACCGGTGAGGAAGAACCGGAGACCGGTACGGATAAAGACTTGCAGGAATTTCTGGATAGTCCGGATGGGAATCTCCTTAAGGAAACCGCTGAGAACTTTGTAAAGGCTTATTTTCTGGGCGAGAAAGAAACTGCCCGGGGCTTTCTATCGGAGGAGGCTGATCCTGACAATTGTGTTTATCTGGATTCGGCGGGAGTGGCCGGGAATGTTTATGATAAATTAACTCACCTTGTGGCAAAATGGTATACGGCAGATGGCAACATAGCAAATGTGCAATATGAATACAGCCTGGAAGGAGAGGATACCTTCACCTATCTTAACCTGGACTTTAAAAAAGACGGAAGCAACTGGGTAATTGAAGGTGTATATCTGGAAAAGTAAAAGTGGGTAACTGGGTAAAGTAGGTAATCAGAGGACTGGAGACAGGCCTCTATTTTTTTCTTATAAGAAAACTAGTCTTATAAAACATAAACCTTCCGAAGAAAGCACATTAATACGCAAAAGGATAAATCCTTTGGAGGATTGCCACTCTATCATTTAGTTTTAATATTCTTAAATAGGAATGAGTCCTCTGTGTGGATTTATTTGGTATTAAAGTGAGCTTTTATACTTGAAAGTAAGATAGGAATAAAAATTTAAAATAGTAAATATACCTCTTGACACACTATACTATGTAATGTATAGTATAAGTCATAAGGAGGTATTGTATGGATATTCAGTTAAAAAAAGGACTATTAGAATTCTGTGTACTTGCGGTATTGAAAAAATCGGATTCATATGGTTATCAGATAATTAAAGATATCTCTGTTTGTATCGAAATCTCGGAATCGACGTTATATCCCATATTAAAGCGACTGGAAGCTGGCGCTTATCTGGAAACGTATTCAGTCGAGCACAACAGCCGCCTGAGAAAATACTACAAGATTACAGATAAGGGAAAGGATTATGTGAAAGAATTCCTGGACGAATGGCAGCATGTAATGAAGATATATTATTTTATAAAAGGAGAGCAGGAGCATGAATAAGGCTGGATTTTTAAGTGAACTGACACTATATCTGCAAAAAATGAATGTTAATGAAAGAAATAAGTTTATAACCTACTATGACGAAATGCTTTCAGATTATATGGAAAACGGGATACAGGAAGAAGAAGCGGTAAAGAAAATAGGCATGCCAAAAAATATCGCAGAAGAACTTTTAAATGATTATAAAAGTTTAAACGTAAAACTGCCGTCAACCGGCAGCAGAATTATAAAATATTTGCTGATTTTTTTGAGTTCTCCATTGTGGGGATTCTTATTACTTTCTGTAATTTTGGTTGTCATATCTCTTTATATTGCTTTATGGTGTGTTCCTTTTATCACAGGAGTTGGCAGTATCGGATATTTAGCAACCTCACTCATCGGCATTGTAGGTTCCCCCTTTATAATGGCAGAAAGTCTTCCGGCCGGTATTATACAGTTAGGTAGCGGTATTGCAGGCATTGGTCTTTCACTATTACTAGGATTTGCCACAATCGGTTTATACAAAAAAATAATTTGTATTACAAAAAGATTTAATTCGAAACTGGTTGTATTATTTAAAAAGAAAGCGGTGATACAATGAAGATCCAGAATATAAATAAAAAAATTATTACTGTGAGTCTGATATTTATTTTGACAGGTGCTTTTATTTCTATCATTGGATGTGGTGCGGCGGGGTTTAATTACCAAAAACTAAAAGACGGCACTAAAGAAAATGTTTGGTATCAGACAATTCATATGAATGATGATAACTTTTGGTATGGTATTGATTTGGGAAATGGTATAAACCTTTTTGTTATAGGAAATAGTGATTGATCATCATTAAAAAAGACTGCTTGCAGTCTTTTTTTTAACGTGTACGGGGAAAAATCGTCCTATTTATAAAAACCCAGCAGTCGCAGCTTAGTTATGGCAGGGTGTGTCAAAGTTTTATGGCTGACAATTAGCTGTTTTATTAGTAGGAACAGGCCAGTGATAGGGGCAATAAACCTATTTAATTGGTATTTAATATTATTTTTACAAGAATATTACAGAAAATGCATAATTTACCCCTCTTTATGATAACAGATTTTACATTCATTCACTATAATTTCAAAGTAGTTCGTGCAAGGAACAAAAATATAAGAATAGGAGAAAATTTATGAAAAATCTTTTTAAAAAGTTTTTTGCATTTATTTTATTGGCGGTTTTAACATTTAACTTAACTTACGTTCCCACAACAGCAGCAACAGCAACAAAAACAGTAACACTATCGGGGTCAACCTCTGTTAACCCTCTTATTCAGGCTCTTGCGGAAGCGTTTATGGCCAAGAATCCTGATATCAAAATTATTGAGCAGAACGTTACTGGTTCCGGTGCAGGTATTTCAGATGCAAAAGATTCCAAAAGCGCAGTTGATTTTGGTATGTCCAGCAGAGACTTAACCGGTGCGGAATCAGAAGTGCTGAATAAAGTACAGATTTGTATGGACGGTCTTGCAGTTGTAGTAAATAAAAGCAACCCGTTAAATGAGATTTCTCCGGAACAGCTCTATAAAATATATACAAAAGACGCTTCCTATGCTAACTGGAACCAGTTAAGCGGATCTTATTCGAAAAGCGTAAAAGTTGCACCTTTCGGCCGTGAATCCGGATCCGGTACCAGAAGCTGCTTTGAAGACTTTTTTAAAGCAGATTACGGCACTGCCTTACCAAGCGGTTATGACTTAAAACTTGACGGCTCCCTTTCCAGCACCGGCGCTATGCAGTCATCCATTCAGAGTAATACCGGTGCCATCGGTTATATGTCTCTTGGTGACATGGATGATACAAAGGTGAAAGCCCTCAAAATCGAAGGTGTTGAACCTTCCAAATATACCGTTGCCGATGGTACATATGCAATTAAGAGACCTTTCTTACTGGTTCATAATAAGAATAAAACAATTTCACCTTCTGCGCAGGCATTCCTGGATTTCATCGCAAGTGCTGACGGACAGGCAATTATAGATAAGATGGGATTTGTTAAAAACAATCTTGTAAAAACAAAAGCCACCGGTATCACTTTAAGAAGTTCATCCATTACCATCAAGCCCGGTTTCAGCTATTCTTTAACTGCTGCTTTCGAACCGGCAGATACCAGTGATAAAAAGTTAACTTATACCTCGTCCAATCTTGCAGTTGCAACCGTTTCCTCTACCGGAATGGTTACCGGTGTAAAAGCAGGTAATGCAACCATTACCGTAAAGACAACCGATGGTTCCAAGCTGACCAAGACCTGTAAGGTAACCGTTGCAGCTTCGGTAACAGGTGTTAAATTAAATGAAACCACAGCTAAGCTTAAGGCAGGAGAAATACTTACTTTAAAACAAACAGTGAGTCCTTCCGATGCTTCCAATAAAGCCGTGACCTGGTCCTCATCCGATAAAAACGTAGCTGCAGTTTCCGCTGACGGTGTTGTTACCGCCAAGAAAAGCGGAAGTGCTGTCATTACCGTTACAACAAAAGATGGCAAAAAGACCGCAGCCTGTAAAGTTACGGTTACGAAATAATTGTCTAAGCTTCCGGGATCAGATTAACAGGTGTGCATGACAGAATAAACTATTTCATTAATATTTGCACGTAACCGGAGCCTGGTGAGTGAATCATCACAGGAAGGTTATTATTATACAGAGTCTGCGATTGGCACTGCCTCATGGCAGTGTCAATCGTCAATTCTAAAGGAGAAGGTATGAACAGACAGAAAGTATACTTATATAACGGCATTTTTAAAGCCGTCGTTTTTTTCTTTGCTTTAATCACATTAATATCGGTAATATTGATCGGAGTTTTTATGATAGCAAACGGAGGACCCAGCATTCTGGAAGTCGGGTTGGTAGAATTTCTGTTTGGCCCGGTCTGGAACTCAGCAGGCGAACCGCCTCAGTATGGGATACTGACCTTTATATTATCTTCTTTTTATGTTACTTTTTTTACTGTTTTGATTGCCGTACCGATATCAGTTTTGGTAGCAGTCGGCATCGGCCAGCTGATGCCGAAAAGACTGGGTTCGGTATTTAGAGCTACAATCAGCTTGTTAGCCGGTATACCTTCCGTTATTTATGGTTTTATGGGATTGATATTTGTCGTGCCCTTTGTACAAAGACAAATGGATCTATCGTCGGGGCTTACCATGGTTTCGGCAGTTATTGTCTTAATTATAATGACCTTACCCACTATCATCAGTGTAAGTGAATCCAGTATTAATGCAGTAAACCAGGGCTATTTAGAAACTGCCTATGCTTTAGGCGTAAGGAAAGAATACGCTTTGTTTACCGTTGTGCTGCCGGCTGCAAAATCCGGTATTATGGCGGCGGTACTGCTTGGGGTCGGCAGAGCCATTGGAGAAACTATGGCAGTTATTATGGTGGCGGGTAATATTCCCCAGATGCCTGCCATGTTAAAACCGGTACGTTTCTTAACCACAGCCATCGTTACGGAGATGTCCTATGCGACGGAGCAGACCAGAGGTGTGCTGATTGGTATCGGCTTAGTTTTATTTGTTTTTGTATTAATTATCAATTCTGTTTTTCACTTTTTTATGAAGAAGGCAGGTAATTCAAATGACTAAAACTTGTTATGATAAAAAAATCAGGCCCGGCATTATTGCGGTGCGGGCTTTAATATATACGGTTACCGCAATTGTAATTGCTTTGGTTGGGGCAATTATTCTATACCTGACGGTAAAAGGACTGCCTTTTATCAACTGGGAATTCCTCACCTCGGCACCTTCCAGGCTCAATGAGACCTATGGAATCGCGCCGATGATTCTCAATACTTTATATATTGTTTTTTTAACCCTTGTGATATCCATACCCCTTGGTATCGGAACGGCTATCTATCTTGCAGAATATTCAAAACCCGGAAAAATCATATCCGCCTTCCGTTTTTCCATTGAAATTCTTGCCGGTATACCATCCATCGTATATGGTTTATTCGGGCTTGCGTTTTTCGTTAATACACTACGGATTGGCAGCGGCAGCGGCTCAATGCTGTCCGGTGCTTTAACCTGTGCCTTAATCGTTCTGCCTACCATGATACGTACCACGGAAGAAGCCCTTCTTCAGGTAAACCCCGCTTACGTGGAAGCGGCCTTTGCACTGGGAGCCTCAAAGCTTTTTATCATTCGGACGATACTGCTGCCCTGCGCCTTACCCGGAATCGTTGTTGCCATTATTCTCAGTATAGGAAGAATTGTCAGCGAATCTGCCGCATTGATTTATACCGCAGGTGTGGATTATACTATGCCCGCAGATTACTTAAGACATATTACGGAACCCGGTGCAGGCCTGACCGTTCAGCTTTATCTTTACGCTACCGAGGGTGCCGCACCGGATTGGGTTCCTTATGCCATGGCTGCTATATTAATGATTCTGGTATTTGCAATTAATCTTACCGCGAATATCATTGCAGGCCTGTTCAAAAAGAAAGTGAGCGCATCCTAATGAGCATAATTACAACAAGAAATTTAAACCTGTATTACGGGGATAAACAGGCGATAAAGAATATTAATATGGATATAGAAAAAAATCAAATTACGGCGTTAATTGGTCCTTCCGGCTGCGGTAAATCCACATATTTAAGAATTCTGAACCGAATGAATGATATTATCCCGGGCTGTAAGATAACCGGTGAAGTAATTTATGACCAAATTAATATTTATGGCCGGAAAATTGATCCGATGTTAAACCGAAAAAAAATTGGTATGGTTTTTCAAAAGGCAAATCCGTTCCCTGCAAGCATATATGATAACATAGCCTATGCACCGAAATATCATGGCAAGAAAAAAGGTGAACTGGAGGAGATAGTAGAGAACAGTCTGAAAGCTGCTGCTTTGTGGGATGAAGTAAAAGACCGTCTTAAAAAAAGCGCATTGTCACTCTCAGGGGGACAGCAGCAGAGGTTGTGTATTGCCAGAACTATTGCCATGAACCCGGAGGTTATATTACTGGACGAAGCAACCAGTGCTCTAGATCCCATTTCCTCCTATAAAATTGAAGATTTATTAATAAAACTGAAAAAAACCTATACGGTTGTAATTGTAACCCATAATATGCAGCAGGCATCCCGGATTGCAGATAAAACAGCCTTCTTTTTAATGGGTGATTTAGTCGAATATGACCTTACTGACAAAATTTTTACGAATCCGGTTAACAAAAAGACCGCGGACTATGTAAGCGGATATTATGGATAATTATGGTTATATTAAGAATATCAAAAGAATTAACAGGAAACAGATTGTTGCGATACTATTTATGAAATAGATATAATAATTACTTTTTAGTTGGTGTTACTTTATGTAGGCATATCTATGTGAGGAATGAATTTATTTATATCCATAGTATAAGAATAAAAAATAAATAACAGGTACAAGCAGGAAAGAGAATTGGTGACAGTTCTCTTTTTAATTTTTGATTCGTAACGCGATTTTATTGTGGGTTGTAAAAAGGATTGAAATTTAATATATTCATATCCTATTACTTACTTTTTAACATTGTTCAGATAGTGCAGTTTTTTGTAGTATACTTTAAGAAACAGCCTTGAAATTCACTTGAGACGAAAATAGTTTTTTCCTAACGGTAAAAACGGCGGCAGATAAGGTTAAGAAAAGCGGATAACTAAGAAATGCGGTGGCTGCAGCCGTACGCAAAAGCAGTTGTTTGGAAGTATATAATCATTATTATAAAAACTTAATATTTTCTGGTCAGATTTAGCGGGGTGAAAACGAATTAATAGGTGAATAAAGGGAAAGGAAGTGGTTTGATTGCAGGATATGGAACTGATGGACTTACTTGACAGGAATCCGGAGCTGGGTTTGGAATGTATGATAGAGCAGTACAGCGGACTGGTGTATAGTATTATTAATACAAAAGTATCCACGGTTGGAACAGAGGAAGATATACATGAATGTGTCAGCGATGTTTTTATGGATTTTTTCCTTAAGAAAGAAAGTTTGGATCAAAGTAAAGGCTCTGTAAAGGGTTATCTGGCAGTGATTGCAAAACATAAAGGAATCGATTTGTACCGCAAATTGTCCAGAGCGGCAGGTCGGAGTGCTGATATTAAGGAGAATTGGGAGTACTTTGAAGATACCAGGGTGAATTTGGAGCAGGGTATTATAGAGAGAGAAGAGAAAAGTCTTTTATTAAAAGCCCTGGATTCCTTGGGCGAACCGGATAGGGAGATTATAATCCGAAAATATTATTTCGGACAAAAAACAAAAGAGATAGCAGGTTTGCTGAATTTACGGGACAACACGGTGGATAAAAAGCTATCAAGAGGGTTGAAAAAACTTAGAATATTATTGGGAGGTGTGGAAAATGGGCGAGAAAATAAAATCTATGCAAAATAATTCTGTACTGGATGATAAAATAAATTCAGTCATGGATAAACTCAATGCAGAAGAAACCACAGCTCTTCTTAAGAACATTGACATGCACAATGCCGGCTTAAAGAAAGAAGAGATAGAGAGACTAAAAATAAGAACCTTAAATAAACTTAACCTGGCACCGGCCAACCGGGAACATGAGGGTGAGATGGTACCTCTAAATGTAATCCCAGACAGTAAAAAAAGAATTATGTTCCGAAAACGCTTTGCAGTTATGGCCGCAGCAGTCTTACTGTTTATTATAATCCTGCAATACAATAACATTGCCTATGCTTTCCAGCATATGTTAAGCCTGATACCCGGTGTAGGAATTATTGAAAATGACAGGGAAATTTTGTACCAGCTGAAAGAACCGGTATCTACAGAAGATGAGCAGGCTGCACTGACAATAACAAGCGCTGTGGCATCAAGTCAGGAAATCACCATTGGCTTTGAGTTTGCCAGAAAGAATTATACAGATGAACAGTTAATGGCCGACAAGAACGCAGAGTGGGAAAATCTAAAAAAGGGCCGAGAACAGAAAAAGCCCAATATTTATCTTCAGGTTGGCAGTCAGAAGTACGATGACTATGGATATTACGGCAGCAGCGGCGGTGGTCTTAAGGAGATGTTTAGTTATACCTTTGAGTTACCCCCTGAGGTTATTGACACTTCGAATAACTTTAAACTGGTTTATGAAGACTATAATATCAGTGCGGATTTTAAGCTGGTAACCTTGGAACAGTACAAAAGCCTTAACGAGATTGGAATTACCGCAATCCATAATAACATTAGCCTGACTGCCACAGCGGCTATGGAAAATAATCTGCTAAAGGTTCATGTTTATCCTTTTAATTATTCAAATTACAATCTTATCAGTTTTGATCAGGAATATGAATTTAACTATTTTAATAAGAAACTTGTCCTGAAAACAGATAAGGGGGATAAAACTTATACCTTGCCGGACAGTTACGGCAGCGGTATGAATGCGGCTTATACTTTTGATTTAAGTGATGGTGCGGATTATAATATTTTATCCATACCCTATCTTGTAGTTGAATCGAAGGAAGAGGCTAAAGTAACACTGCCCATACCGGAGGAAGGCGTAATTCTTCCTGTAAATAAGGAAATTTTCTTTGAAGAGGGAAGTGTAATTATTAAAAATGTTGAAAAAATAATACATGATGAAGAGAACAATCAATCTGACACCTACGCGGAATTAAAGGTAGATTTAGAGTATAAAAGCAAAGATTCAAAGCAGCAATTGGTAGCTATTGATCTGACAAATAAAAAATCGGAAGGCAAGTCCTGGGAATATGATGAGCAATATAGAGTAAAGACCATATCCTATATGCTGGAGAAAGGTGCCAAATCTAAAATAAAACTATATCTTGTTAAACCCAGATACGTTTTGATGGATGGATATAATCTGGATTTAAGTGAGATTCAATAAGTAAGCAATGAGCTGTGCAACGTCCACCAAACAGCTTTAGAGGCGGATAAACCAATTATGTATAAAGCGGTTTATCCGTCCTTTTTAATAGATTGGTTTTCTATTGTTTTACAGAATAAGGTGCAGATTTTCTTGATAATATGACATACTGATGTCATAATTAATTTTGTAAAATAATATAAAAAATTAATAAGGGAGAGAAAAAATGGCTTTGAGTATATTTGAAGACAAGATAAAGAAACCTGAAGACGAGGATATCAGGGAAGCTCTTAACGGCAGCTGCCGGCTCTGGGAGGAAATAAAGGAATATATGGTAAATCATGGCACAATGACAGAAGAGTGGAAATTCTATGGAAAATCCTCGGGCTGGACGCTTTTGTTAAAGCATAAGAAAAGGACAATCATCTACATGTTTCCGGGAAAGGATTTTTTTACCACATTATTTGTTTATGGAGACAAAGCTATGGAACAAGCTGGTACAAGCAATCTTCCGGATTATATTATAGATAGAATCCATAGTGCGAAGCCGTATATGGAAGGAAGATCCTTTCAGGTGGAAGTAAAGAGTGAGCAGGATCTGGCTCATGTAAAAGTCTTAGTGGACATCAAGCTTAATAATTGAGGTTGGTATTACCAATCCGGGTCTATCCCGAAAGACTATGTCAACGGCCTGCCGAACCACACACGAAAATTTGCAGGATCTAGTGTTTAAAACAGCTTAGAAGGAATGAGATGGTATAAAGAGTTGAGTGACCATAACAGCAGGCGGGAGAGTTGCTTCCGCCTATTTTTATGTGAAAATCCGAAAAATTCACCGGACTTTGTACCAATGTATTTTACTGTGATGCAGGAAGTCCCTATCAGAAAGAGGTTATCGAAGTAAGCATGAATTAATCAGTCGAGTTCTTCCGAAAGACTCCAGCTTCAATAACCTTACACAGGAAGATATCAGTTTAATGATGAATCACATTAGTTATTAAAAAGAAAAAAGCTGAATAACCGCATTTTAAGTAGGGGCCATTTTTAAGCTCAATTTTTAAGTGCGGTCGATTAAAGGTAATGTGATTTAATAAAATTATATTGTAATACAATAAATAAATATTGCTAAATCTCTTAAAACGGTTTATAATACTTAATAGTAAAGCGAGAAGCCACTTTGTAAATTGAGATGCAATGTTTGTAACCGACAACTGAATATTTGTAAACGAAAAGCCACTTTTGTAATCGAACTGCAGGTTTTGTAAACGAAAAGCCACTTTTGTAACCCAAATGCAGTTTGATTTTCAACTTTTATCGTAGTATTATAGTAATTACAAGTATGCCAATGGGAGGTCGACTCCCTCTCGATATTTTTGTAATCGGAGAATCCACCCCTTTATTCCTTAGACAGATAAATGGTTGGCGGCACGCTAATTTATTATTTTTTGAGAAGAGCCGGTTTTAACATGATGTCACTGGCGGCTACCGGTGAACATCCAAGCTTATGTAAAACTTCTTCTCCGTGATAAAAGCTGAATGTTTCGTAGGGACTACGATTATTTAGCTTTTTTCTTTTGTAAGAATTGATGTGATTCATCATCAATTCGATATCCTCCTGCGTGAGGTTGTTGAAACTTGTACCTTTTGGCAGAACTCTTCGTATTAGTTCATGGTTTACTTCAATTGCTCCTTTTTGATAAGGACTGCCCGCATCACAATAGAATACTTTCGTTCGCAAAAACGGCATTGTTGGGCGGTATTCAAGCGCCTTCGGATTCGAAAACTCACTTCCATTGTCGGTAAGAATAACAGGGAACAGACTGTTGAAGGTATCTTTTCCCAGATCCTTATCAAGCTGGTCGAATATATCTATTACAGTCTTTGATGTATTTGCATCCCTCAAAAAGGCAAGCATAAGGCTGCATTCTACAAAATGAATGGTGAGAAGACATTTGCCACCTTTTGATCCGATGACAGAATCCATCTGAACAACTGCAGTATCAGGGTTCTTATCCATAAAAGCTTCAAATGCCTCATAATTACGGCCGATGCGACAGCCTTTATCCACTTTAAACTCAGGCTTTTTATACCGCTCGCGAAACTTTACTTTCCTTGGAAGATCAATGTTTCTGACATCAAACAGACATGCGTCAATGTAATTGTAAATAGTTTTTTCGCTGCACATCAGCTCATCCTGATGAGTGATATAGATCTGGTTTACCGACTGACCTTTCTTAACCAAAGGAGAAATAACCTCATTTAATCTGGCTATTTCATCTTCGGATACACACAAGCCACTTCGTGATTGTGAAATAGTTTCGTGAGCTTTTATATGGGCGTGTTCAGCATCATAAATGTTTTTCATAAGTGAACAATTAACAATTGTATTACAGCCGTTGCAAATGTATGGAACTCTGAATCTGGCTGTACAGATTTCCTCCATAAACTCGGGGCAGCTGTTATTGCATGAAGTGCACAGTTTACAATAGATATCAGATTTTCTGGAACACTCCTTGCCGCATACTTTTTTCAACCGACAGTTAAAACGGTTCTTACAGGCATTGAAGGGAAATCCGGGAGATCCTGTGGCAATTTCCGAACTGTACTTTCGAACTTCTCTGGAGATGGTTGTTGGATTCTTATCCAACCTGCGACTGATTTCTTTAAATGAAAGGCTTTCTTTCAGATATTTCTGTAGCTCAAGTCTTTCCTCATAAGTAAAAAACTTAGACATATATCCTCCAATCTGCCGCCAACTGTTTTAGGATATATGAGTTTTAAACTTATGAAAACAAAAAAGACTGGAATAAACCAATCTTTTTGTAAGCCGGGATGCAACCACCTGGCATAGGGATTTTATTTAGGAGTAACTACTCAATCTGGAATCGGGAGGGTTGCATCTCGTTTTACAATTGAGGAACGGTTTATAATACATTTAAACGATCTGAAGAGGAACGATCTGAAGAAAATTGCTTTTTAAAAATAGAGCTTTTAAAATAGAACAGGTTTAAAAACACAATTAAACTAAACAGCAATTTTAAGTTAAGAGGAGATGTAAGAATGAAACAGCATGAAATTGCAAAATGGCTAAAGATTATTTGTTTTGGTATTGCAGTTATGGGAGTAATTTTTTTCGGATTAATTATTCCAAATCTAGCGGTGGAGAGCAGGCAGCAGTATCCGGAGGTAGATTTTTTATTTTGGCCGGGATTAATCAGCACCTGGGTTATAGGGGTGCTCTGTTATGCAATCCTATATCAGTTCTGGAAGGTATGCATTCAGATTGGCCGGGATAATTCCTTTTCCTGGGAAAATTCAAAATCATTTATTGCTATCAGTAAGTTTGCCGCAGGAATTTCATTAATCTCTTTTGGAGCTATGTGTTTCCTGGGGGCTAATAAATGGCTGAACCCGGGTATTATGCTTTTAATAATAGGTGTAATTTTTATCGGTATTATAATTACTGTTCTGGCAGCAGCCTTGTCCCATCTAATATTAAAAGCCTATGAGCTGAAACAGGAAAATGAACTTACGATCTGAGGTGAAATGAATGGCAATTATCATTAATATAGATGTGATGCTGGCAAAAAGAAAAATGAGTGTCACGGAACTGGCAGATAAAGTGGGAATTACTATGGCTAACATTTCCATATTAAAAAATGGGAAAGCAAAAGCCTTAAAAATAAATACCCTGAATAAAATTTGTTATGCCCTGGAGTGTCAGCCTGGAGATATCCTTGAATGGAAAAAGGAGGAAGATTTTTAATGGAAGAGAATCAAAATGTTTTAAATCATAGGAACGCAGAGTCAAAAAAGGAAGAAAAGTTAGAATTTAGCAGGTTGGATTGTATCTATGCCTATCTTATGTTAGCAGCAGGTTTTTGCTTTATTCGGTTTGCGGTATGGAATGTGACCGGCTTGTTTACAACCGTCTTTTTTATGGTATTTGCCTTTGCCTGCCTGTTTTATCTTAAAAAACATGACTATAAGCTTTACCGCTTTCATAAAATAAGTTTTGGACTGATTATAGCCTTCAGTCTTGTGTTTTCGAT
Organism: Bacillota bacterium; assembly: GCA_023443925.1. Next base: position 32,719 of record JAEZSL010000084.1, read on the forward strand.
CACTGCGAATTTCTTTATTAAGTTTTTAAATCTTATATTTTTGCTGCTATTGGGAATTTACTGGGTTTATTCCGTATGTAAGAAAAATACGAAACTAGAACGCTTTTTCCTGCCGGATATGTGTAAAGCGGTGTTGGTAATGCCGTTTGCGAGTTTTGGCAAGGCTTTAAATGCCATCGTATACTCAACCGGTAAGTCAAAAACAGGTAATAACATTAAACTGGTGCTATTAGGACTGGTGGTAACGGTTCCCCTTACCATGTTTGTTGCTATGCTGTTAATCAGTGCTGACAGCGGGGTGGAAGCGGTATTAAATTCCCTGTTTGGCAATGTATTTGAACGTGGCTTTCTTATCTTTATGCAGCTTAGTATGGGAATCCCGGTAACTTTATATATCTTTGGTATGCTCTATTCCAATGTTAATAAGATAGCTGGCAACGGTCTTAATGAAGAACAATACGAGGATAAGTTAAGAAGTATAAGAATTTTTCCAAATCTCGCAATGTATTCCGGGGTAACACCGGTCTGCATTTTATATGTACTGTTTTTTGTTCTGCAATTAAAGTATTTTATATCCGCTTTTACGGGAGTACTGCCGGAAGCTTACAGTTATGCGGAGTATGCCAGAAAAGGATTTTTTGAATTATCAGTCATTGCAGTTATTAACCTGCTGATACTTCTGCTGATTAATTACCTTTCAAAACAGTCAGGAGAGAATAAACCACTATTACTGAAAGTGTATTCGGTTCTTATAGCCGTATTCACCATACTATTGATCGTAACGGCTCTCAGCAAGATGATATTATACATTAACAATTACGGCCTGACTCAGCTCAGAGTCTATACCTCCTGGTTTATGCTGCTGCTGGCAGTGGTAAATATACTTATCATATTAAAGCAGTTCCGGTATACTTTTAATTTTATAAAATATGCGGTAATAACCTTTGTACTTTTCTTTGGCATTTTGTCCTTTTCCAATGTGGACGGCAATATCGCAAAGTATAATATAAAAATGTACCAGGCAGGCTATCTGAATGAACTGGATGTTTATGCACTATGCAGCTTATCGGATGACGCCTTGGTTTATGTAATGAAAGAAGGGTTGGACACACAGGATTACCTGGAGGGGAAGCTGGATATCTATAAGCACAATCCCTATTTTACGTATAATCTCTCTTCTTTCAGGGTTAAAAAATTACTGGAAGAGGAATAAGGAAAGGAACATTATAAAAGTTTTAATTCCCACTGGCCATCTTTTCTATGGTAATAACATTCATTGAGGGTATCGTTATCAAAAACCTCAACCATAGATTCAAAGTCGTCTGCAAGCCGGTAATGCTGTAACTGATCCCTTTGGATCCAGAGCACATTACCCTCTTCGGAGCCTGTTAATTCACCGGAAAACTGATCTGTTTTAAAGAACAGCACCACATACCGTTCCTCGTTTTTCGTTTGAAATTGCTTTACTCCGCAGAGCCTGGGATTTTCAATTGTTAGGCCGGTTTCTTCGAATACCTCCCGTTTTACGGATTCGACGAAAGATTCGCCCGGCTCTACATGACCTCCGGGGAAGCAGACTCCCGGCCAGTTTTTATCAACTCTGTCCTGAACCAAAATTTTATCCTTATCATATACCATACAAAGAGTGGTAAATTCCGCTTTTTCACTTCTGTTCATTTCTTAAGCCTCCCGCTTACAGATCAGGTAGTTCCCTTATAAATTCCAGCAGGTCTTCAAATCCGCCTTGTTTATAACCGGAGATATCGGTTTCTTCTTTGTTTATAATGCAGTCCTTTAATAAGTAAGTATCCATTCCAAGAACTGACACGCACATATCCTCCGCTACGTCGTTGCCGACCATAATGCAATCGGAGGATTTTTTTTGTATTATGTTTAGGATCTCCGTATAGTAATCCGGGTTTGGTTTGCAGAAAGCTGCATTTTCATAAGTAGTTATGTGCATAAAATCCTCAGCCGACAGTCCTGCCCAGCTAATTCTGGCCTGGGTAGCTACCCGGGGAAATATAGGGTTTGTGGCAAGAACCAAGGTATAGCCTTTCTCTTTTAATATACGGATACATTCCTTTGCAAGGGGATTGGCAGAGGTTGTGCTTTTAGCCAGGTTAAACTCATTTTGATAAAATTCATCAAAAACCGGCTCCAGGCTGCGGATTTCTTCACCTAATATTTCGCTGAAGGTATTCCAGAAACGTTGTTCATTTGTCATAGACCCGTCATTGCCGATCATGGCATAGGTGCCGGTCCATACGGCTTTCGTCAGTTTTTGAACATCGATGCCATGTGGAATTATCTTCATGGCCAAGGCTTTAAAATAGGACTCCAGAAATAGTTCCTGACTGGGCATGGGTAATAAGGTTCCGTCCAAATCAAATATAAAGGTATTAATTGATTGCATTGTTTTTCTCCGCTTCTATTTATTTAAAACTATAATTATTATTTTATTTATGTATATAAAATCTCTGCGGCAGGTTGTGCCTGTCCGGATTTTGTACCTGGATTGCTGAATGATTACCTGGTCTTATAAAACAACAGGTATTTGTTTTTTAATGTGGGATACAATTTTCTGCTCCGTTACTCCAGGCGTTTTAATACGCCTAGACAGGGAGAAAAATAAATAAGATAATTTTGATATTCCACATAGGTTCCATATTTATTTCTATAAACATCCAAAGCATCTTTTAAATAATCTTCTGTAATATCCAGGTATTCTGCCATGGTATACAGACTGGTGCAGCCGACTT
>JAEZSL010000176.1 GCA_023443925.1 Bacillota bacterium
ACGGCAGAAACGGAAAGTCCTGCCGATACGGCAAGCGGTAATGAATCCGGTAAATATGAAGTTGCTTTAATTACCGATATCGGTACCATTGATGACAAATCCTTTAACCAGGGTGCCTGGGAAGGTGTCGAAGCATATGCAAAAGCAAATAATAAAACTTATAAGTATTACAAACCAACTGAAAAATCCGATGATGCTTATCTTGTATCCATGGATCTTGCAGTGAAAGCCGGCGCTAAGATTATTGTGTGCCCGGGATATTTATTTGAAACACCTGTATTTGCAGCACAGACCAAATACCCGGATGTAAAGTTCATCATTTTAGACGGTGCACCTCACAGCGGTGACTATAATTTTGATATTAAAGAGAATACCTACTCCATCTTCTATGCGGAAGAAGAAGCCGGTTTCCTTGCCGGATATGCAATTGTGAAAGAAGGTTACACGAAGTTAGGCTTTATGGGCGGTTTAGCAGTTCCCGCTGTTATCCGTTATGGATACGGTTTCATTCAGGGTGCTGATTACGCAGCTAAGGAATTAGGACTTGCAAAAGATGCAGTTCAGGTTCAATACACTTATGTGGGTAATTTTGATGCAACTCCGGATAATCAGGCCAAAGCAGCCGCCTGGTATAATGAAGGAACCGAAGTTATTTTTGCATGCGGCGGTGCGGTTGGTAACTCCGTAATGAAAGCTGCTGAGACAGCAGGTATGAAAGTAATCGGCGTTGATGTTGACCAGTCTTCCGAATCGGAAACCGTTATTACTTCTTCTATGAAGAATTTAGGTAAATCCGTATCCGATGCACTTGCCAGCTTTTATGGCAACACATTCCCGGGCGGAACTACCGCAACCTTAAACGCCAGCAGTGAAGGTGTGGAACTTCCTATGACCACATCTAAATTTGCGAAATTCACCCAGGCAGATTATGATGCAATCTATGATAAGATTGTAAAAAAAGAAATTACAATTGCCAATGATACGGCAGCAAAGGATGCCAGCGGTGTTAAGACAGAATTAGTTAAGGTTACAGTGGTAGATTAATAAGCTTTAAAAGCATAATGAATAGAATGAGGGTACTACTTAAGTACCCTCATTTGTAAATATAAGGTATACCCTATCGTGTTTAAGAAGTTCGAGATTAAGTACCTGAATATGCATTTTTGGCATGTTACGCGTACATAACTCATATTCGGGCTGTTCGACAGAACCGCTCTGACTGAATAGTTACCTCATTTAAAAGGATGCTTAGGAGGACTGCAATGGAATATGTTATTGAAATGAATCATATCACCAAGATTTTTGGTAACTTTAAAGCTCTGGATGATGTTACCTTATGTATAAAAAAAGGAGAAATTCACGCACTTTTAGGAGAAAACGGAGCGGGAAAATCTACCTTAATGAGCGTATTGTTCGGCCTGTACCAGGCAGAGAGCGGTGAAATAAAAATTAGCGGCAAGCCTGTTAAAATTAATAATCCAAACGATGCAAATAATCTAAGCATTGGTATGGTGCATCAGCATTTCAAACTGGTGCATAACTTTACGGTACTGGAGAGTATCGTACTGGGCCGGGAAACCGTAAAGGGCGGTTTTCTAAAAATGGAGGAGGCCAGAAAGAAAGTAGTGGAATTAAGCAACCGCTATAAGCTAAAAATTGACCCGGATGCTTATATATCAGATATTACTGTGGGTATGCAGCAAAGAGTTGAAATTCTTAAAATGCTTTATTGTAATAATGATATCCTGATTTTTGACGAACCGACAGCAGTGCTGACACCTCAGGAAATCGATGAATTAATGAAAATTATGAAAAACTTAGTAGACGAAGGAAAGTCTATTATCTTTATTTCCCATAAATTAAATGAAATAAAATCCGTAGCAGACCGATGTACCGTGCTTCGGAAAGGTAAATATATCGGAACCATCGAAGTGGAAAGTGCCACAAAAGAAGAGATGTCGGAGATGATGGTAGGCCGCAAGGTTAACTTCCAGTTAGATAAGATTCCTTTAAAAACCGGAGAGGTTGCTCTCGAAGTGAAGAATCTTACGGTGGTATCAAAAACCTCTCATAAAAATATCGTCAACAATGTATCTTTTCAGGTAAAAAAAGGTGAAATTGTATGCATCGCCGGTATAGACGGCAACGGACAGTCAGAGCTGGTATACGGTATAACCGGACTTATGCCCATACAGTCCGGCCAGGTCAAACTAAACGGCAAAGATATCACCAGAAATTCCATTCGTAAAAAGAGTATTGCTGGTATGTCCCATATACCGGAAGACCGTCATAAACATGGGTTGGTGCTGGATTATAATCTGCAGGAAAACATTGTACTTCAGACTTATTTCGAACCGCGTTTTCAGAATAAAGGTTTTATCCGGTTTAATATGGTTCGTGAATATGCCAGAAAACTTATCGGTCAATATGATATCAGAAGCGGGCAGGAAGAGGAATCCATCGTCCGGGATATGTCCGGAGGCAATCAGCAGAAGGTTATTATTGCCAGGGAGCTGGACCGTAACCCGGATATTGTCATCGCGGTGCAGCCTACCAGGGGGCTTGATATCGGTGCGACGGAATATATCCACCGCCAGTTGCTCAGCCAGAGGGACAAAGGAAAAGCTGTGCTTTTGGTATCCCTGGAATTGGACGAGGTTATGGACGTAAGTGACCGCATACTAGTTATTTATGAAGGTGAGATTGTAGCAGATCTTGATCCCGGCAGCGTAACGGTTCAGGAATTGGGACTTTATATGTCCGGCTCGAAAAGGAGTGTGACACATGAAAAAGAAGCTTAATTTTATAAACAGCAAAGGCGGTAAAAGTTTTTTTTCTTCCATAATGGCCATTGTCTCCGGTCTGCTCTTTGGGCTCATAATTTTACTGTTCAGTAATGCTAAGCAGGCATTTCCAGCCTTCTGGATGATTTTAATGGGCGGGTTTACTGATGGGATGGCAGGTATCGGGCAGGTATTATATCTGGCTACACCCATTATCCTTACCGGTCTGTCCGTGGGATTTGCATTTAAAACCGGATTGTTCAACATAGGTTCCTCGGGGCAGTTTACCTTTGGTGCTTTCTGGGCTGTTTATATCGGAGTAAAATGGACCTTTCTTCCTGCCGGAATCCACTGGATCGTAGCTCTGCTTGGAGCCGCGGTAGCCGGTGCAGTCTGGGGTATGGTTCCGGGCTTATTAAAGGCTGTCTCCAATGTAAATGAAGTAATTACTTCCATTATGATGAATTATATTGGTATGTATCTGGTTAATATCCTCATCGTAAAAAACGTGCATGATCCCATTAAGAACCAGTCCGTACCCGTAGCGAAATCAGCCATTATCCCCAAAGCCGGACTGGATGAATTATTTCGTTCCACCAATATGAACATCAGTATCTTTATCGCAATTTTAATGGTTATTGTTATCTATATTATTTTAAATAAAACCACCTTCGGTTACGAGTTAAAAGCCTGCGGGCTCAGCCCCAGCGCCAGTAAATACGCCGGTATTAACGCCAAGAGAAATATTGTATTATCCATGGTGATTGCAGGAGCCTTATCCGGCCTTGGAGGAGGATTATTATACCTTGCCGGTTCCGGAAAATATCTTCAGGTTCTGGATGTCCTGGCACCTCAGGGCTTTAATGGTATTTCCGTTGCGCTTCTGGGTATGTCCAGCCCCATCGGAATTTTATTTGCCGGCTTATTTATAGGTCATATTACGGTAGGGGGCAGTAATACCCAGCTGTATAATTTTGTTCCCGAAGTAATTGAAATCATTATCTCCGCTATTATTTACTGTGGCGCATTTGCACTGTTATTTAAGAGTTTTATCGGAAAAATTGCCCGTAAAACAACCAGGAAAGCAAAGGAGGAAAGCTGATGGATATATTATATTTTATAGTACAGCAGACTATGTTTTTTGCAATTCCTCTGTTGATTGTTGCACTTGGGGGAATGTTTTCGGAGCGAAGCGGTGTGGTTAATATTGCTCTTGAAGGTATTATGGTTATCGGCGGGTTTATCAGCATCGCATTTATCCATATTTTTGAGAACCGTATGAGCGGACAGCTGCTATTGCTGTTAGCGGTAATTATTGCGGGTGTTTCCGGAGCGGTTTTCTCACTGTTGCATGCATTCGCTTCCATTAACCTAAAAGCCGATCAGACCATCAGCGGCACCGCCCTGAATCTGTTTGCCCCGGCTTTTGCAATTTTCGTAGCCAGAATGGTGCAGGGCTTGCAGCAGATTCCCTTTAAGGATACCTTTCATATTGCAAAGGTTCCGGGATTGGGAGATATACCGTTTTTAGGGCCGCTGCTATTTCAAAACTGCTATATTACCACTTACTTAGGAATTGGTATTGCAATCTTATCCGAGGTGGTTATTAATCATACCCGTTTCGGTTTAAGGCTTCGTGCCTGCGGAGAGCATCCCCAGGCAGCAGATTCCGTAGGTATCAATGTATATAAAATCCGTTATGCCGGTGTAATAATTTCCGGTACTTTAGCCGGTATCGGCGGGCTGGTATTTATCGTACCAACCTCCACCAATTTTAATGCCAGTGTTGCCGGATATGGATTTTTAGCCCTTGCGGTTTTAATCTTCGGACAGTGGAGAACAAAAAGAATATTTGTCGCAGCGTTTTTCTTTGGAATCATGAAAACTTTTGCCTCTGCTTATTCTGGTATACCGATATTAAAGGAACTTCCAATCTCCAATGAAGTTTATAAAATGATTCCTTATATCGCTACTTTAATTATTCTGGCCTTCTCCTCCAGGAATTCACAGGCTCCCAGGGCAGAGGGTATACCCTATGATAAAGGCAGCCGGTAAGCCGGTAAACCGATAAAAGTCTATTCTTTATCAATTTGTTATAGAGTCTGTTTTTATATTATGAAGAGCAAATCAATATTTACTGATAAAGGAAGAAACAAAAGGTTCAAGATCTAAAATCCATTATGGATATTGATCTTGAACCTTTTTTCTTCTATGCGAATCTTTTAATAAAAATCCTAATCATAACTAAATTCGATATAATCTTTTACAATAGGCTGGATACCGATAGTTTACCACATTATCATACAAAAGGCAGGCTAATCCATCAATTTGTCGTTTAATAATTATTATGGACAATAATAAAACTGTAGATTACGATTACCCTATGCCTTATTTGCCGCAGATATCTGTAAGTGGCCTAAATTAATCATTATACTTAGTTTTAAATGCCTAAACGCAGTTTCTTCCATTTGCGGATCTTACCCCGGAAAGATTTGAAAGGAGCAACCGTATTAATATGAACCCATTTCCATACCGGCCAGTTCGAAGTAGTGGAAGCTGCCCACTTTCTTTTGCCGGTTTGGAATAATTCATCATCATTGAAAGCTTCCACCCATTTTATCAGTTCTTCCACCGTTGTCATAAACATAGTTTGTTGTTGTGCCAGAGACAGGTTCTGATATTTGTCGTAAAAGCTTTGGTATAATCCGCCTAACTGATTCCACTTATAGCCGGGAGCAGGCATAATGACTTCTTTGCCTTCCGATTCGTTTTGATCCCAGCTGAGGAGTAAATCCATCCAGCCCAGCTGATAGGAAAGGATCTCCCCCGGTGTACGGTCAACGGATTCCAACCGCAAATCCTTATCTGTATCGGGGATTTCCTTAAATTCTTTGATAAACAGACCGGCGGTTTTACTGATTTCAGATAGTAATGCATTTTTGTCAGCATAAGTTTGCATGAGTTTATTCTCCTTTTCTGTCATGTTTCGGTGAGTAAAAACAAGAAGTTTTTCCAATATACCATGCGATTTATACTTGTTTCCAGCACCAGCTGCCCTTCGGGCAAGATAAAACTTGAAAATGTGTTTAATCACGTGGTATATAGCAGCGACAATGGTTTTTGTCTTCTTTCGCAGATAGAATCATCATAACTTTAATAAACTGACAACAGTATGGCATATTTAAAAATATTAAGATTTATAGCTGGGCTTTCTGGCCTTTTTGACCCCTCTTGCGGTTTCGGACTTTCTTTACACTTAGTTCCTTTCCGTTATAGAGGAAGGTCTCATCCGAAGCTTTTACTATGGCAGTAAAGGCAACGGAGTCGTTTTTATCAAGATCAATGGATTTTACACCCCGGCCGGTTTTCTTCATTTCACTGATTTCTTCCAGTGAAAAGCCAAGAGACAACCCTTTTTCCGTTAGAATAATCACCTTCCGGTCACCGGCTAATATTTCTCCGGCGCTGAGCATGAGAATGCTGATTATCTGGTCTTCGTTTTCTAATTTTGTAGCTGCGATCTGGGAACGATTGGTTTCAAACTCAACGCCTGATACCTGCTTAATATAACCTAGTTTTGTGGAAAAGACCAGTTGGGATTCGAACAAAAACTCAAAGGAGGTGTACAGTAAAATATTCTCTTTATCCACCTTACACAGGGTATGGATTAACACCCCCTTATCCTTAATCTTACATTTAGGAATGGCGGCGGCTTTGACCTGGTACATATTGCCTTCTGCAGTAAACAGACACAGCTTGTCCGTGTTTTTCATCAGGACAATATGGGGAAATTCTTTTAAGTTCTCCTCGGCGACCCTGGAGTAGCTGGAGGTATCCATAGACTTAGTATAGCCAAAACGGTCAATCAGGATATAGATATCCTCTATTTTTACTTCTTCGATATAACCGGTTGTATTCTCTACATTATCCAGATGGGTTCTTCTGGGAATCTGGAATGTCTTTTTGTATTCTTTCAGACGGTTTTTAATAACTTTATACAGCTCATTTACATCCCCCAGAATTACTTTATATTCTGCTATGCTTTTTAGCAGGGAATCATTCTCTTCATGCAATTTTAAGATTTCAAGACCAATTAATTTGCTTAAAGGCATAGCCAGTATAGCTTCTGCCTGGCGCTCCGTAAAGTTAAGTCCGGAAGCTTCTTTTTCTGATTTTTGAGTTTTAAAACGGATCTCTTTGGTGTCACCGTTAATCAGGCAGGCTTTTGCCTGCTTGATGGAAGAGCTGCCCCGGAGGATTTCAATAATCAGGTCAATCACATCCGTTGCACGGATTAAACCGTCAACGATTTCCAGACGCGCTTCTGCTTTATCAAGCAGATGTTTAAATTCCTTGGTATAGAGTTCTTCCTGAAAACGGATGAATTCTTCCAGAATGCTTTTTAAATTGAAAACAATGGGCTGTTGTTCCTTAACGGCAAGCAGATTAACCCCGTAAGTATCTTCCAAAGGTGTTTTTTTGTAGAGGCCGTTTAGAAGGTTGTCAATATCCCGGTCCTTCTTAACTTCAACCACCACTCGTATTCCTTCTTTCGAGGATTCGTCCCTCACATCGAAGATTTCGTCAAATACCTTGTCCTTCATCAGGGAGGCAAGGGCTTCCACCAGCTTCGTTTTGTTACCGGCAATGGTATAAGGGATTTCAGTTATAACAATATTTTTACGTCCGTTTTCCCCATTTTCGATCTCCACCTTGGAGCGGATCCGGATTTTGCCTTCTCCGGTTTCGTAAATACTGCGCATATCGCTTTGGTTGATAATGGAGCCGCCGGTGGGAAAGTCCGGCGCGGGAATGTATTTCATCAGTTTCTCTATGGTGATCTCCGGGTTGTCCAGATAAGCTATTGCTCCGTCGATTACCTCTCCCGGATTATGCGGCGGTATGTTGGTTGCCATACCAACCGCAATGCCGGTGGTACCATTAATTAGCAGATTGGGTATCATGGCCGGCAGTACTGTTGGTTCCTTTTCGCTGTCATCAAAGTTGGGGATGAATTCAACCAGCCCTTTTTCCAGATGGTCAAGCAGCGTCATGGCACCGTCGGATAAACGGGCTTCCGTATAACGCATGGCGGCGGCCCCGTCTCCGTCAATAGAGCCGAAGTTACCGTGGCCGTCTACTAAGGGGATGGACAGGGAATAGTCTTCCGTCATTCGAACCAGTGCTTCGTAAATGGAACTGTCGCCGTGGGGATGAAACTTACCCATGGTATCACCGACGATACGGGCACTTTTTCGATGGGGTTTTTTCGGGTCCAGCCCCAGTTCGCTCATGGCATATAAGATACGCCTCTGCACCGGTTTTAGTCCGTCCCGTACATCCGGCAGAGCTCTTGCTATGATAACGCTCATGGCGTAATCTCTGTAAGAATTTTTCATTTCTTCTGAAAAATCCAGTTGTATAATATTTTCTGTATTTTTACTCATAAAAGTCTCCTTTAAATATCCAGTTTCGCATATCTGGCTTCTTCCAAAATAAAGCTTTTTCTTGGAGGAACGTTGCTGCTCATTAAGGTATTGGTGATTTCGTCTGCTTCTACGGTATCACTGATGGTAATCTGGGCCAGCACCCGGGTTTCCGGATTTAAAGTGGTTTCCCACAGTTGGTTGGCATCCATTTCTCCCAGACCTTTGTAACGCTGGAGATTTATGATCTTATTTTCTGTTTTCTTCCGGAACTTGTCCAATTCAAAATCGTTAAAAAGATATTCGGACTGTTTTTTCTTTTTTCCCTTTACCGTAGTTTCGTATTCGACCTTATAAAGGGGAGGAAGACCGCGAAAGATCTTGCCCTCCAGTATCAGCTCCGGCATGAAGCGGTAGAAAAAGGTCAGTAAAAGAGTACTGATATGGGCTCCGTCCACGTCGGCATCGGTCAGGATAATGATTTTACCGAACCGGAGCTTGTTTATATCGAATTCATCTCCGATGCCGCAGCCAAAGGAGGCGATCATGGACTTGATTTCATTATTTAATAATATTTTCTCCAGAGAAGATTTTTCCACATTTAATATTTTGCCGCGAAGGGGCAGGACTGCCTGAATTCTGCGGTTTCTGGCGGTTTTAACGGTACCGCCGGCGGAATCTCCCTCAACGATATATACTTCACATTCCTCCGGTTTTTTGGAAGAGCAGGAGGCCAGTTTGCTTCTGGTATCCACATCGGACAGCTGTTTTAGCACCGCGGTACGGGCTTTGTCCCCGGCTCTTCTTGCTGCGTAGGATTTCATGGAATTATCCAGAATACTTTTTAAGACTTCAATATTTTTATCAAAGTAACGCTGCACCTCGGCGGCAAAGACTTCATCCACCGCACTTTTGGCGTCCGTATTCCCGAGCTTGGTCTTTGTCTGGCCTTCAAACTGGGGATCCGGGTGTTTTATGGAGATAATGGCTACCAGGCCGTTTCGGATATCTTTTCCGTCAAAATTCTCATCTTTTTCTTTCAGGACTCCCAATTCCCTGGCATATTGGTTCATGACTCTGGTAAGGGCGGTCTTAAAGCCGGTAACCAGGGTTCCGCCGTCTACTACATTGATACGGTTGCAGTAAGCATTAATCTGTTCGGTATAGGAGTCGGTATACTGTAACGCTACCTCTACCTCGATTTCCCCGCTGGAACCTTCCACATAAACCGGCTCTGCATGCAAAGGGGATGCTTCCCGGTTCAGATAAGCTACAAAACTTTTGATTCCAAATTCTTCCTGATAGGAGGTTTCTTCACCTGTATTTTGGTCGGTAAAACGAATCAGAAGATTTTTATTTAAGAATGCGATTTCCTTTAACTTCTTCTTTATGGTGTCTGCCTTAAATTCGATTGTTTCAAAAATGGTATCATCGGGATAAAAAGTAACCTTCGTTCCGGTATCACTTTTATTGCATTTTCCCACCACCGGGAGAAAACCGTCTTCAAGCTCGGTTACCGGATGTCCTCCGTTCTGGTATTCGTCACGGTAAACTTTGCCTTCCCGCTTGATTTCTGCAATCATCCGGCTGGAGAGTGCATTAACGACGGATGCTCCAACCCCATGCAGACCTCCGGATACTTTATATACGGACCCGCCGAATTTGCCGCCGGCATGGAGAATGGTGTAAACGACACGGGCCGTAGGAATTTTTTTTGTCGGATGTATATCGACAGGAATACCTCTGCCGTTATCCTGAATGGTTATACCTCCGTCTTTTTGCAGTATAATTTTAATTTCTGTACAAAAGCCTGCCAGATGCTCATCGATTGCGTTGTCTATAATCTCCCAGATCAAATGATGCAGTCCTCTGGAGCCGGTGCTTCCTATGTACATACCCGGACGTTTTCTTACGGCCTCCAGGCCTTCCAAAACTACAATTTGACTTCCTGTATATTGTTCCATTATTTGTATCCTTTCCTAAACAATTGTAATAATATAAGCAATTAGGGTTATTGTAGCATATTTAACATGTAAAATCCAGTTTTTTGTACAATCATACGTTCGCCAAAAGGTTGCCGGATATGGGGAAAAACACGGTTTTTATGGATTTTTTTGCACTTGCCGTGCACCTTTTTGGGATGAATGTCCTACCGTTTTAGCCAGAAAAGATAATGAACATAAATCCCAGTAGCCATCGAAAGCTTCCTATTGCACCGGACTGCTGTTTCGTATAAAGATACGCTAAGAACTGTTACCAGGATAGCCGTTACCGGATTCACAGAAGGGATTTACCACCAAACTCTTTTTTTAAACTCGTTTTAAAATCTGCCATAGATTGAATTAAGAACCAGGTTATGTTAAACTAGACCCGACAAAGGATGACTATGCGAATTACAATAGAAAGAAGTGTAGCGGAAATGTTTAAATATGATACCCATGTACACACGTCGGAAGCAAGTGCCTGTGCTTCCATAAGCGGAGCGGAGCAGGTCAGGCTATATAAAAAGCTGGGTTATACGGGAATTATAGTGACAGACCATTTTTTTAACGGAAATACGGCGGTTCCCAAGGCTCTGCCCTGGGAAGAGAGGGTGGAACGGTTCTGCCTTGGATATGAACATGCGAAAAGGGAAGGACAGATAGAAGGTATTTCGGTTTTCTTTGGATGGGAAGAAAGCTATTTTGGTACGGATTTTTTAATTTATGGTTTGGATAAAGACTGGTTAATAAAAAATCCGGGTATATTAAACTGGAATAGACGGGAGCACTATGAAAGAGTTCATGGGTCGGGCGGTTTTTTGGTCCATGCCCATC
>JAEZSL010000120.1 GCA_023443925.1 Bacillota bacterium
CATTATGCCTCCCCTCCGGATAAGATTCTCTCTACAAATCCGGTATCCGTATTTCCATCGATATAGTCCTTATGGTTAATGATCTGATACTGGAAATCAATATTGGTGTCAATTCCCTCAATTACCAATTCGCCAAGAACTCCCCGCATTTTCTGGATTGCCAGTTCACGGGTGGCATCATGGACCATGAGTTTTACAATGAGAGAATCATAAGCAGCCGGTATCTTATAACCAGCATAAAGGGCTGAATCAATACGCACCCCATTTCCGCCGGGCAGGTGCAGGCTGGTTACCAATCCCGGCGAGGGCATAAAGTTCTTATCCGGGTTCTCTGCATTAATCCTGCATTCGATGGAATGTCCGTTGATCCTGACATCCTCCTGCTTAAGCAGAAGTTTTTCACCGGAGGCAATCTTAATCTGCTCCCGGATTAAATCAATTCCGGTTACCATCTCTGTCACTCCATGCTCTACCTGGATTCTGGTATTCATTTCTATGAAATAAAAATTATTATCCTGATCTAATATAAATTCAATGGTTCCGGCATTGCAGTATGCGGCAGCTTTGGCTGCTTTTACCGCTGTCTCACCCATAGTTATCCTCAAATTATCATCAATTACAAAAGAAGGAGCCTCTTCTATCATCTTTTGATGTCTTCTCTGTATAGAACAGTCCCTTTCTCCCAGATGCACTACATTTCCGTAATTATCTGCCAGTATCTGAAATTCAATATGTCTGGCTCTTGGTATATATTTTTCAATATACATGGTATCATCCCCGAAGGAATTCTTTGCTTCCTGGCTGGCAGTTTCAAAATGATGCAAAAATTCATCTTCTGACCTGACAATCCGCATTCCCTTGCCGCCGCCGCCCGCAGATGCTTTAATCATAACCGGATATCCCATCTCATCGGCAATTTTTTTCCCGTCTTCTGCCGTATAAACCGGTTCCTTCGTCCCCGGAACTACCGGTACCCCGGCTTCCATCATGGTTCTTCTGGCCTCGGATTTATTGCCCATACGGTCAATGACTTCTGCCGAAGGGCCGATAAAGGTGATATTGCATTTACGGCAAAGAGCTGCAAATTTACTGTTCTCAGATAAAAATCCAAAACCGGGGTGTATGGCATCGGCACCGGTTGCAAGGGTTGCGCTTAAAATCCGGTCCATTCTTAAATAACTGTCTTTTGAGGGCATGGGACCAATACATACCGTTTCATCGGCAAGCTGGGCATGCAGCGCTTCCTTATCAATATCGGAACATATGGCAACCGTGCTGATGCCCATTTCCCTGCAGGCACGAATAATCCGGACAGCAATCTCTCCACGATTGGCTACTAAAACTTTTTTTATCATAGTTGGTGCTCCCATCTTACAACAATTTAATGTTAACCTATGGCAAAAGTTAATTCCGCTTCGGCAAAAACCCTGTCACCATCATAGGCTTTTGCATTGGCTACTCCAATATTGCCCTTTCTTTTTATTAATTCAACCTCCAGGGTCAGGATGTCACCCGGCACCACTTTATTGCGGAATCTTGCCTTATTAATTCCTCCGAAATAGGAATTCTTTCCCCTATTCTCCTCAAGGGATAAACAAACCACAGCACCTACCTGGGCAAGAGCTTCGATAATCAGTACACCGGGCATTACAGGTTCTTCCGGAAAATGTCCAAGGAAATATGGTTCGTTATAGGATACACATTTACGTCCCACGGCACGCTTTCCGGGTTCTAATTCATCAATGCGGTCTATTAGTAAAAATGGACTTCTCTGAGGTATAATTTTTTTTATTTCATTTATATTTAACATGTTTATGCTCCTAACATACTGATAATCTGCTGTTTCATCCAGGGGTAATTTAGAAATAACTATATAGGTTTTATGCTCACTAAAGCCTGGCCATATTCAACCATATCTTTATTTCTAACTAATATGGCTTCTACGATGCCGTCATAAGCAGATTCAATTTCATTCATCAATTTCATGGCTTCTACAATACCAATGATCTGCCCTTTTTTAACTACGTCTCCAACTGTAATATAAGGCTCGCTGTCTTCTGATTTTGCCGAATAGAAGGTACCAACCATGGGTGAGTTAATAGTAAGTTTACAGCTGTCTTCATTTGCCGTTTTTACTCCCGTAACAACCGGAGAGATCTGAATTTCAGGTGCCTGGTTATAAACTACGCCTCTGTTTATTTCCAGTGACAGGCTGCTGTCGCCTTCCGTATACTTAAAGGATGTTAAGGAAGACTCCGATACGGTTTGTATCAGTTTGATAATATTTTCCATTTCCATACCTGATTATCTCCTAACCTATGAATTTTTTAACTAACAAACTTCCGTTATGGCCGCCGAATCCCATGGAGTTACTGATTGCATAATTCACGGTTTCACCTTCCACCGCTTCTTTTGAATAGTTTAAGTCAAGTTCTTCATCCGGAATTTCATATCCGGCGGTAGCATGGATATAATTATCCATAACTGACTTCACACTGGCTATAAATTCTACGGCACCTGCTGCTCCAAGCATATGGCCGGTCATGGATTTTGTTGAGTTTACATGCAGTTTATAGGCATGATCGCCGAAAGCCATTTTAATGGATCTGGTCTCAAACAAATCGTTATGATGGGTGCTGGTTCCGTGGGCATTGACATAATTTACTTCTTCCGGTTTGATTCCGGCTTCCTTAACAGCCAGCAGCATTGCCCTGGCAGCTCCTTCACCGTCTTCGCTGGGTGAAGTTATATGAAAGGCATCACAGGTTGCACCGTAGCCAGCGATTTCAGCCAGAATTGTAGCACCTCTTTGTATGGCATGTTCGTAGGACTCCAGAACGACAACTCCGGCTCCTTCTCCCATTACAAAGCCGCTTCTTTCTTTGTCAAAGGGTATGGATGCCCTGTTTGGATCAGTTGAGGTAGTCATAGCGGTTAAGGCAGAAAAACCGGCGACACCGATGGGTGTTATGGCAGCTTCTGTTCCTCCGGCAACCATGACATCTGCTTCATCACACTGGATATAGCGGCAGGCATCTCCGATGGAATGGGTACCGGTTGCACAGGCTGTTACAATATTGGTGCATTTACCTTTTAAACCAAAGTTAATCGCCACATTGCCGGCTGCCATATTTGAAATCATCAAGGGAACCAGTAAAGGCGCAATCCTTTTTGGCCCTTTCTCCAGTAATTTCTCGTGCTCTCTTTCGATTGCCTGCAGACTTCCGATACCAGAACCTACCGAAACACCGATTCTGGTTAAGTCTTCTGTCTCCAGATTCAGACCGGCATTTTCAATGGCCTGAGCGGATGCAGCTACGGCAAATTGGCAGAATGTTTCCATTCTTCTTGCAGCCTTCGGGTCCATAAATTCTTCCGGTTTGAAATCCTCAACCTGGGCAGCCAGTTTTACTTTATAATCCGTGGTATCAAAATAAGTGATGGGTTTGAATACATTCTTCTTTTCTTTGATATTACTCCAAAAAGTATCGATATCATTTCCCATAGGTGAAATGATGCCCATACCGGTAATTACTACTCTCTTCATATCTGTAATCCTCCTGAATTCAAGTTGCTTAACCGAATCTCCATGCAATATTGCATATCGTATTACATATCGCATTGCATATCGTATTGCGTATCGTATTGCATACCGCAATGCATACCGCAATGCATACCGCAAGCCCGCTTGCGATACTGTTTAAATAGAAAGATTCTGCTCATCCACAGTAACTATTAATCAATTCTTTTTATTAGGGGATAAAATTCCTTAATAGAACATTTTATCTGTTTAAATACCCAGACCGCCGTCCACCTGAATGGTCTGGCCGGTAATATAGGACGCTTTATCAGAAGCCAGAAATGCGGCTGTTTCCGCAATATCCTCTGCTTCCCCTAATCTTCTCAAAGGGATCAGCTCCGTTACCTTCGCTTTTAGATCCTCTTTTAAAACCGCTGTCATATCCGTATTGATGTAACCGGGTGCTATGGCATTGACGGTGATACCCCTGGAACCGAGTTCCTTGGCCAGAGACTTTGTTATTCCGATAACGCCTGCCTTTGCGGCACTGTAATTTACCTGTCCTGCATTGCCGATAACACCGGATATGGAGGATATATTAATAATACGTCCGCTTTTCTGTTTTAACATAAGTCTGGAAGCCTGTTTCAGGCAGTTAAATACACCTTTTAAATTGGTGTCGATAACGGTGTCAAACTCCTGCTCCGTCATCTTAAGGATCAAATTATCTCTTGTTATGCCTGCGTTATTTACCAAAATATCAACTCTGCCAAACTCCTTTACCGTAAAGGCAAACAGCTGCTCAACGGCTGCAAAATCCGCTACATCGGCTTGATATGCGATGGCTTTTCCGCCATCCTTTGTAATTTGTTCCACTACTTCTTCGGCTTTTTCTTTTGATCCGTTGTAATTCACTACCACGCTGGCGCCGTAATGTGCAAAAGCAATCGCTATGGCTCTGCCGATTCCTCTGCCGGCACCGGTTACGATTGCAACTTTATTCTCTAGCATTCTATTACCTCCTGCAGTTTTACCAGATCTTCTATTTTCTCTATATTTAACACCTTACAGGATTTATCTGTCTTTTTAATAAAAGCAGAAAGTGTTTTGCCCGGTCCGATTTCAATAAAGGTATCCACACCGGCGGCTATCATATTTTCTACACTTTGCTGCCACTTTACCGAGGAATAGACCTGTTTCGCCAAAAGCTTACGGATCTCTTCCTTACTTTGAATCAAATCTGCATTTACATTGGCTGTATAGGGTACCACAGGATTATTCAGCTCTACACCTTCTAATACCTGATACAGCATATCACCGGCTTCTTTTAACATCGGTGAATGAAAAGGCCCGCTTACGTTTAGCATAATGACTCTTTTGGCGCCGCTTTTCATCAGCTGTTCGCCGGCGGCTTCCACGGCCTGTTTCTCACCGGAGATTACGGACTGCCCGGGACAGTTATAGTTTGCTACCGTTACGATACCCGGTGCATGCTGGCATATTGTTTCAATGGAGGAATTGTCAAGTCCAAGCACCGCTGCCATAGCACCGGCACCCGGTTCCACCGCATTCTGCATCAGGATTCCTCTACGTCGCACCACACGGATGCCTTCCTCAAAATCCAGAACACCGCTTGCCATTAAAGCCGGATATTCTCCTAAACTTAATCCGGCACAGATATCCGGCTTAATACCGGCTTTTACAACCTGGGTTAAGATTGCCATACAGGTGGTTACCATGGCAATCTGGGTAAATTCCGTTATATTTAGTCTGTCATTTTCCTCAAAGCAAAGTTCAGCCATATCCATATCAAGTACTCTGGAAGCCTTGTCATAAATCTCCCTGGAATCCTGGTAATTATCATAAAAGTCCTTACCCATACCGGTATACTGCGCACCCTGCCCGGGGAATATAAATGCTGTTTTTCCCATTATTTTATCTATCCTCTTTCTGAAAAAGCGTATTAAAAATGAAAGTTACCGATAAGTTCCTCTGCTTCCTTCACAACTTCTTCTATGATTTCCTTGCAGGACTGTTCTTTGGAAATTAGTCCGGCGATCTGCCCAGCCATGACGGAACCATTTATGATATCACCATCCATTACGGCATTCTTTAAGGAACCCAGTGTCAGCAGCTCCAGTTCCTCAAAGCTTTTACCTTCCTGCTCCAGTTTCATATAATTCCTGGTCATATTGTTGCGGATGGACCGAACCGGATGTCCGGTGGAACGGCCTGTTACCGCTGAATCAATATCTTTGGAGGAAATAACTCTCTTCTTATAATTATCATGAACGATGGATTCATGGGATACGACGAATCTGGTTCCAATCTGTCCGGCTTCGGCTCCTAACATAAATACAGCCGCCAGGCCTCTTCCGTCTCCGATTCCGCCTGCCGCGATTACCGGTATGGTAACGGCATCGGCAATCTGGGGAATCAATGCCATGGTAGTCAGTTCTCCTATGTGCCCGCCGGCTTCGCAGCCTTCGGCTACTACCGCGTCGGCACCGTACTTTTCCATTCTCTTGGCAAGTGCAACCGAAGCAACCACCGGGATTACTACGATTCTTGCCTCTTTCCACATTGGTATGTAACTCTCCGGATTACCGGCTCCTGTCGTTACTACCGAGACTTTTTCCTCTACCACAACTTTTGCAACTTCCGGGGCATGGGGGCTTAGTAACATAATATTTACGCCAAAGGGCTTATCCGTTAATGCTTTCGCTTTACGGATCTCTTCTCTGACGAATTCAGCCGGTGCATTACCTGCTGCAATGATTCCTAAACCACCTGCGTTGGATACAGCTGCTGCCAGATGATGTTCTGCAACCCAAGCCATACCTCCCTGGACGATTGGGTACTCTATTTTTAATAAATCGCATATCCTCGTTTTCATGATTCATCCTCGATTTCTTTTATAAACTTATTCAACACCTTTATCTTTTAAATAGCTGATAACATCTTCTACCGTAACGATATTGTTTAAATCTTCGGATGGAATCTCAACCTCGAATTTTTCCTCCAAAGCCATAACTAATTCGAATAAGTCTAAAGAATCTGCTCCTAAATCCTCTTTAAAAGATGCACTTTCCGTAATTTCACTTTTATCTACATTTAACTGTTCCGCAATAATTTCCTTTAAGTTATCTAACATGTTTATGTCTCCTTTATACTTTGTTTATTTAATAAATGATTTGTATCTTTTTGGCGTGAAGTTTGACCCCGCTTTTATGACGTCTTAAGAGGATCACTATAATACTGATTATTACGATAATTGTAGCCGCAATCCCGGATACAATCTTAAAGAGGTTTCGGAATTTCTTTTCAAATATGCTTATACTAAATCCCCAACGTCTTCTGTTTTCCTCTGATTCTCCGGTCTCATTAAGAAGTTCAGCGGTATTGATATCTTCCGCTACTACTAAATCATAATCCGAAGCATTGCTATCTTTCGAAGCATTGCTCTCTTCCGAAACAAGGTTTTCCACAGAGAACTCATATGACTGTTTCGAGGATTTCTTCAGATTTAAGAACCATCTGTAAAACGGTACCTTCCCTCGTTTCATATCCTTTTCAATATAATCGTCTTCAAGCAATTCCGGATTCAGCTCACTCATCATATCAATTAATAAAAGTTCGTTCATAATCTGCTCCCTTCTGTGTGCAACGGCATCTCCTTTTCAAAATCCTGTTTCATTTTATTTCTAAGCCTGGACAGCCTGCTGTCTACGGCAGTAACTGTCATCTTCATTGCGATTGCAATATCTTTTGAGGATTGCAAATAAAAATATCTTCGTATCACTAATTCATGGTCCTTTTTATTCAAGCTTCTGATTATTTCATTCAATCGTTGTATGTTTTCTTTCAGAAACACCTGCCCTTCAACACTTTGCTTATGATCAATATAATAACTTGCTATTTCAGATATATCCTCAGGAAGCTCGCGTTCTTCTCTTTTACTCAGGTCACGCAGTTTGTTAATTGCAGTATTTCTGACGATAACTTTCAGATAAGTTTTTAAAGAAGCCTTTTCCATATCATAGCGCTCAATATGGTTCCACAGTTTTAAGTAAGTGTCATTCACACATTCCTCAATATCCCTGGAACGGCTGCCCAGAATTCCGGCAGCGATATGGAACAGCAGCTTTTCGTACTTTTCAGCTAATTTCAATAAACCTAATTCATTCTTATCATAAATCAGACTTATTATTGCCTCATCCTTCAAGTTATAAGCCTCCTTCCTATATGCTCGATTACTTATACCCACAAAAAATCCATATCTTGCAGAGCATTTTAAATTTTTTTATTATTTTTATTATTAACCTAATTTTGGGACAAGTCAAATTAAGATTTTATAACTCTCATAAATTTACAATTAAATAATTCTGTACAAAATTTAACCCGACGATATCTTTAGCAAAATTTGAAGCCTTCTTTCAGCTTTCTAGGATAAAACTAAAAAGTAACTGCCGTAGCTGCTTTATTAAAATACTATATTAACTTGCAGCTGGATTTTATAATAAACAGCCTGCCATGTTCCATATTTGTACCCTGTAGTAAAAAATATGAATCATGTCAGGCCATATAAAATTCTTATTAATTTTCGTTATTCTTCTCTAATCCTTCTTTTGTATAATTGTTATTCCCATTCCACAGAATCCACTCCTCGTAGCCGGCATCGTATACTGCCTGGATCTGGTCACGGATTTCATCGGGACCGTAGGATTTATGCGGCTTGATCCAGGTAGCGGTAAAATCCTGAAGCCAGGATCTGACTACAGCGGTATTCTCTTCTTCCTCTCCCAGTGCAGCCTGCGACTTGTCCAGGGCTTTTAAGATCAGATCATAGGGCTCCAGATCCGGATGTTTTATACCATAAGAACCGTCCTGGTAATGGGACGGATAAATCATAGGGCAGATATAATCCAGATATTTTGCCATTTCCTTATAATCCTGACCTACGATGTTCGCATCCACACTGCTGTCAATAATGGTTCCATATACATCGGCAGATACATAAACCCCCAGCGGTTTCAGATTATCACAGGCGTATTTCGTAAATTCCGATATTACCTCTATCTTACTTTTCTTAGCTGCCGCCTTTCCAAAATCCACCTCACTCATCCCCGAATCGGTGGAAAACCGGATATAATCAAATTGAATTTCATCAAAACCCAGAAGTGCGGCTTCTCTGGCAACGGAGACCAGATATTCCCATACATCCTTTTTATAGGGATTCACCCAGCTAAGTCCGCTTTTATCATAAAAGATACTGCCGTCTTTCATCTTTAAACATAAATCCGGCCTTCCCTTTGCTAAAATGGGATCTTTAAAGGCTACGACCCTGGCTATAAGATAAATGTCCTTCTCTTTTAATTCCGATATTAAATTTTGTATATCACTGATATAATTCACATCCGCCTTCAGCTCTTTTGCTTCCGGCAAGTCCATTTTATAGGTAATTTCTCCGTTATCGTTTTTTATATCGATAACCATGGCATTTAGTTCCGTGGTATCCACCAGGTCTGTCAGTTCTTTCATATAGCTTTCACTTCCGGCTTTCGGACCGGTGACATAGATCCCTTTTACTTTTATGGGCGACCGCTTACTGATACCGGATTTAAAGGTTTCCTGCATGTCCCCGTCTGAATCGGTGTTCTCTGAAGTGTTAATGTTTATATCTGTAATATTATTTTCATCACCCGTATCACTAAATCCTGTACCATTGTCGTTTGTGATCTGTTGATTGTCTGGTTCCTGTATGCCCCCGTCAGATGCTGCTCCATTGGTTATAGTGCCTGCCTGGCTGTCCAAATTGTTACCTGCGGCATTTCCGGTTTCCGACCCTGTATTACTGTGTATATTGGTTTCCGTATTGCGTACCTGCTCCGTTTTGGCGCTTTCTGTTCCCGGAGTATTTTGATCCGGCCTTGTTATAGGGGTTTCCTGCCACGGAACTAACCTGCCTCCGGTTAGATAAAATGCAGCACCTCCCCCGATACCGATTATGGCTAATACCATTATTACAGCAATTACCGGTTTTAGATTATCCGGTTTTTTCCTGCGGTTACGTCCTCTGCGCTTCCCGGAATAAGCATCCTTTCTGCTTATATACATATCCCTTTTTTTACTCATGCCACGCTCCTGTCCCTGTATTTTCGCATCAAACAGTATCTGTTATTATCTTATTTCTTATAGCAGATTTTGTCAATGTTTTGTCAAGTTCTATATAACTATCCTGTATTTTATAATAATATTTGTTCATATATTACAATTTTCGTGGAATAAATAGTTCCAAAATTTACTTTTTCATTGACACTATATTTAAAGCTGTTATATAATTATTTTATAATTTCTCGTTGGTATATAAAGAAAACTGTAGGAGGATTATTCATGGATTTTAGCAGTCGGTTAAAGCACTTAAGACAAAAATATAAATTAACCCAAGGCGAGTTGGCAGCCGTTATTGGATTAAAGTCAACCGCTATCTCTAATTATGAATCCAAACGCAATGAGCCATCTTTTGATAAGTTAATTTCATTATCGGATTACTTTAATGTTTCATGTGACTATATGTTGGGGGTTACTGACAATACGTTACGAATTGGGAGTGAGGATTTAGATAATGACACAGCTGATTTCTTTATATTATATAAAAGATTGAACAAGGTTAATGCCAATGAAATCAAAAATTATGCCAGATACTTATTATATAAGCAAGAAAAATTAGCAGAGAGTTTAAAAGATTTACGGAGTTAATGTTTTGATTCAGAGTACCGGTTAAGCTTGTATTCTGATAAGTAGAATCAGAACTGCCTTCATGTTTCTAATCTGAATGTTAAGGAAATAACATGAGGCAGCCCTTTTCTGCATTTTATACTATGCACTTGCTCCACAGCATTTTTTATATTTCTTACCGCTTCCGCAAGGACATGGATCATTGCGTCCAACTTTCTTATCCTTTACTACGGTATTGGATTTCTTCTGTTCCCAGAATAATTCTTTTCTTCTCTCTTCCGTTAAGAGAGTATCCCATACCGGCAGACTGTATAACCATTCCGCTTTTGCTTCTACCATATTATAGTAAAGTTTTTCTTTATCAAATCCAAGATTTACAGCTGTCTTTTCATCCATTTCTTCAATGGGATTGGGATTATTTAAACTGTCATTAATACCATCCAGAAAACCAACCATAATCGATAAACTTGTTCCGTATCTTGCTGCCAGTTCTTCTACTGTTCCTTCCACCACTGTTTCAGGATCTGCCAGAATTCTTTCATAGATGCCCTGTTCAATATTAAAATAGTTCGCCCAGAAAAGCTGCCCTTCTTTTTGATTTGTGTCAAGAGAATATGCGTAGTCTCTCCACTCTTGTAATAAACTCATTATTTTCATCCTTTCTGTCGTTTAGTATTTGCAATATAATCCTAAACTTACGTAAAAAAAATTATTATTTTATGTATAATACACCAAAATCAGTATCATACTATAGTTAATCTAATTTATAAACTATGACGCCTGCAAGGCGCAGACGACGGACGGTATAATTAGATTGGCGTAATCTTATGCGGACGTTGGATCCCCCCTCCAACGATAAGACACGCAGCCAACACCAAAGAAAAGTTAAATACTTATCCTCCCCTTTTTAGCAAACAACTCACTGCAAAGGCGTAGTGGGTTGTTTGTTTTTTCATTAAGTCAATTGTATCCTTCATGAATAAAGGCATCCTGGGGGGCATTTTCTCTGAAACCCTTATATGTCAATGCTTTCAGCGTATTTATCCTTTTATGGCACAGAGAGTATTTTATCATAAAAATAGTCTATACGCAACTTATAAAAAAAGAGCTGTTGCCTGGATAGATAATTCATCTATTTTGCAACACGCCCTTTACTTTGTTATGCTATTCATTGCTATGTTCCAAGAATTCTACACTTTTTAGTTATACAAAAAAGAATCAGCTTGTGCTGTAATATCGTTTTATTCCTATAATTTTACTGGCTTTCGCAATTATCTACACAGTATTTTTCGGTTCCTAATCTCATTTTTTTGAAGAATTACTAACCAACTGAAGAGTTGTTAATGCTATTTCCTGTGGTTTAACGCTTAGATATGCATGGTCTATTCGATTTCTTATTGAATATGCTAATTTTACATCTATTATTTTAAACGAATCTATCGTTTCCTCTGAAAGTTTATCAGATAACTCACCTATCTGCCCGATATCTAAAGCAAGAGCCTTTAATCCATATCGCCTCCCTATCTATTATAGGTTTCAGCGTATATTTTTCTATACCCATTTCCTTTGCTTCTTCATAATCCGCTTCAAGGTCAGCATAATCTACTACATCACATTCCAAGCCAAGCTTAGCTTTAATATGAGTCTGTAATATTCCTTCAATTCCATCATACACTAAAAGTAGAGGTTTCGTACCTTTCAATACGACGTCAATATCCGAATTATCAGTTTGCTCATTTCTAGCAAAAGAACCAAATAAACCAATTTGAATATTACTTAACTTTTCATCATTCGCAAGGTTATATAACTCTTCCATCACTGACTCTCTATTAATTGCCATAAACAGCCCCTCTTCACCTGTTATTACTTATCTATTTCGATATATCTGTTCTCAACTCAAGTTTACCATAACATAAAAACATTAGCAATCAAATCGATTATGTAATTCTATGTCTTTATATGTATATCCCAAACATCGCAGATGAATAAGTGCCTATACACCTTGAAATTCAAAAGAAGCCGGTAGCACATTTTACTGATGGAATATTTTAACATATCTATAAAAGATTTTCAATTAATTATTATACCGGACAGACCTTTATGCTTACCTACTCCTTCCTTTCACAAAAACAGAATATCAGAGGAATAAATAAAATTCTTTCATTCTTGGTTTCATTCATACAAGGTTCATTTGAACCTGATATCAATACTACTACCTAAATGTTCCAGCTCCGCCTCCGATTTGCGGTCATAATATTGCTATCATCATTCTTCTAATAATATTACATCTTCCCCTTGATTTTTTCTAAGTCTGATATTCTCTCTTCCCCACATACACATTACATTAATAATTTCATTGGCAGTTTTACCATACTCCGTCACGTAATATTCTACTTTGGGGGGCATTTGATTATAATTTATCCTCCCCACAATTCCATCCCTCTCCAATTCACGAAGCTGCTGAATCAGAACTTTTTGAGATATACCAGGTATAAGACGCTCTAATTCACTGGTTCTTTTTGAACCGGATATAAGCAGACACACAATTAGAGCTTTCCATTTACCGCCCAGGATTTCAAGAGTCGCTTCAATTCCTAAATTATATTGCTTCAAAATATCACCTCCAAATTTATTACAGTATAAAATTTTCATTGGTAATACATATATCCATACACACAATAAAGTAAGTATTTACTGACTTTATTGTGTGTATTTACAATAGAAGTTTTTCGTTCAATAATAATAATAATAATAACATTATTACAGCAAATAGCAATTGCTTAAATTATGTGTTTTTAATTATTCTTAACACTAATTAATAGAGAAAGGATTTGTGATTTATATGAAAACCCTTATTGTTTTAGCACACCCTGACATTAGTAATTCCAGAGTAAACAAAAGGTGGAAAGAGGAATTAGATAAGTATCCGAAGGAAATTATGATTCATGAGCTATATAAAGAATATCCTGACTGGAACGTTGATGTAAAAAAAGAACAACAGCTTTTGGAAAACACAGATTTTATTATTTTTCAGTTTCCTTTATATTGGTACAGTTATCCCCCTTTATTAAAAAAATGGCTGGATGATGTATTTACCCATGGATGGGCATATGGTTCAAAAGGAAATAAATTAAAAGGAAAAAAGTTTGGCTTGGCCATTTCCATTGGTGATAAACCTGAAAATTATTCCCATACTGGTTCTGTAGGTTTTACAGTAGATGAAGTTGTTATTCCTTTCAAAGCTGCCGCTGCTCATGTCAATGCCGATGTACTGCCTTACTTCTGTGTTTTTAAAGCTTCCTTTGATATTAGCAGCGAAGAGATTGCAGTAAGTGCACAAAGTTATATTAAATATATAACAAGCTGTAAACAGAATTAAAATAACGTAGGGCGGCCTATTCAGGCTGCCCTAATTATTACAAGACTTTATATGCAATTCAATAGCACAAGATGAAACAGGTGAATAATTTCATTCATATAATTAATCAATACGGATTATATTTTCAAATTCCTTTATAAATTATAAGGTTTTTCCATAATTTTGGCTGTATATAATAGAACCCTTTGTTTTCTTGAATTATTGGCTTAGACATATATAATACTAATATAAGGTTTTTATAGGTGGTCAATGGATAATATACAAAAGAAGCTTTAGAAAAACAGCTTAAAAATGCAATGCTAAAAAACTAACGAAAAACTAACATTTATTTTGATATTATTTACGGATAAACTGCAAGGATGGTATGCATATGAAATTATTGCTTGTTGAAGATGAAGAAATGCTTTCAGCTATCATAGCTAAGGGACTGCGTAAAGTGGGTTATGCAGTTGATACCGTTTTTGATGGCGAAGAGGCTCTGGAATTTTACGAAATTAACAGGTATGATATTATAATTCTAGACTTGAATATTCCCAAAATAGACGGACTTGACGTACTGCGGGCAATTCGGAAAAAAGATTCAAATACAAAGATTTTAATTCTATCTGCAAGAACGAAAGTTGATGAAAGAATTCATGGTTTGGATGAAGGTGCTAACGATTATCTTATTAAACCTTTTGATTTCGGTGAATTAGAAGCAAGAATCAGAAATTTATTGCGCAGAAATTTTTCCGGACTTCCATCAACAATTATGTTCGGTATTTTTACAATTGATACAAACGCAAAAAAAGTGATCTGTAATGGAGAAGCATTGAAATTAACCCGTAAGGAATACAGCATTTTAGAGTACCTTGTGCTGAATAAAAATAAGGTTATCAGCGCAGAGGAATTTGTCGAACATATTTGGAGCAGCGAGTTTGATCCCTTTTCAAATACCATTCGGTATCATATTCACTCATTGAAAAAGAAGCTTTCTGATTGTGGCAGACAAGAAGTAATAAAAACCATTCGAGGACAAGGATATATTATTGAGGAGGACTGTTTATGAAGATGTCTTTACAGTGGAGAGTTACTTTGTTAACCGCTTTTGTACTGGTTATATGCTCTATTGCATTATCGGTGCTGGCTATGCTGAACGCTCAAAAAACGCTCATTTCAGCTTTTCATGATCTGATTGATATAACCAATACAAACAATGGCATCATAATACAAATGAAAGACGAAGTAAGCGGAATTAATATTCCGGAAGATGAAAATATTCAGGCTGGACGCACTGCATCACAAGAAATTCAACAGGCAAAACAAAATTTTGATGCAACAACCATTTTGTTTTGTTTCTTATTGACTGCTGCAGGTACAGGAGCCGTCTTCTTTTCTTCGGGAAAAGCCTTAAAACCTGTAAGAACTCTAAGTCAGCAAATATCCAAAATTGATGAACATAATTTAGCTGAGCGATTGCCGGAAAGGGGTTCAAATGATGAAGTAAGCCAATTAACGGTAAGTTTTAATCATGCACTTGACCGTTTGGAGGATGCATTTGAAAGGCAAAAGCGATTTTCAGCAAGTGCCGCACATGAACTGAAAACACCAATTGCAACGATTAAAGCAGGTATTCAAGTGCTTTCTATGGATGAAAATAGTACTCTTTCTGAATACCAGGATAATGCCCGTATGACAGAATCAAGTGTTGACAGGCTGACTCAGGTAGTTAACGATTTATTAATTCTGGCTTCTTCAAATGAAGATGTTGATACACTAAAAGAAACTATTTATTTGGATGTTATGTTTGAAACGATATTCGAGGAATTGTCACCAATATATGAAAATCAGGAAATAACTTACACTATTGACTGTGGTGCCATAACGCTTTACGGAAACGCAGCGCTTCTTTACAGAGCATTTTATAACCTGATTGAGAATTCTTATAAATATAACAACGAAAAAGGAAGTATTACAATTCGTGGCAGTGAAACAGAAAACGGTATAAAAATAAACATTGAAGATACCGGTATGGGAGTTCCTGCCGAACATCTACCATTCATATTTGATGCCTTCTATCGGGTAGAAAGCTCACGTTCACGGAAAACCGCAGGCTCAGGTTTGGGTCTGTCTATAACGAAATCAATCATAGAAAAGCATGACGGTACGATCAAAGTTTCAAGTGAATATAAAAAAGGTACAAAATTCAAGATTCTATTTCCTATATAAAAGTATTAAAACAGGCGGCTTTAATTCCGCCTGTTTTTACGTTAACAGCTTAACTCTTAATAAAAAAATATTTCAATGGCTTAAAACCTAACGAAAATTTAACATAGCATTTGTTAAACTGTTACTGTCGACAACAAAATACTCATTAAAGGAGCTAATGAACTATGTACATCATAGCAAATGCAATTAAAAACATCGGCAGAAACAAAGGAAGAAACAGTTTAATGGCGATTATAATTTTTGCCATAATACTTACAACCGCCGTATCCATTATCATTAACACAACTACATCGGCTATCATTTCAGATTATAAGGCGAGATTTGGTGCGGAAGTTTCAATTAGTGCCGATTCTGAGAAACTTCAAAACAGAAAAACAATTGAGAACTATAAACCGCTTACCGCCCAGCAACAGATAGCATTTGGGTCCTCCGATTTGCTGCAAAGCTCAAATTTTTCAGCAAACATTGATATATCACCAAGAAGTCTTTTATCTCTTAGTGAAAGCGACAGAGATAATTTAATGTCGGCTTTTCTCAGTGGTGCAAAAAGAGCAGATGGAACAACAATGCCCGAAGTAGTGCCCTTGAAAGCAAAAATTGTTGCAGCAGATACTCCGGAAGCAAACAGTGATTTTAAAACGGGAACACGCAAAATTACCAGCGGTAAACTGTATGATAATCTCAATGAATGTATTGTCAGCGAACAGTATGCCAGTCTTAACAATTTATCTGTTGGCGATACCATTGAGGTTGACAGCTATTATAAAAACGATCCGATGACGCACAGCTTAACGATAGCAGGTATCTTTATGGACAATACCATGCTTGGAACGGATACAGACGAATTAACATCCATAAGCAACAGAAATAATGAAATTCTAACAAGCTTTGAAACCGCTATAGGGATGAAAATGTTTAACGAGTTTGGAACTGTTTCTGCTCAATATTTTTTGAAAGACCCAGCACAGCTTCCTGCTTATGAAAAAGAACTCAGAGAAAAGGGATTAGCCGAGTATTACAAGGTTACCACCGATGAAGCCGGTTATAAAAAAGTAGTAGGGCCTGTTGAAGGACTTGCGAAGATAACAAACACATTCCTAATTGTTGTTTTAGTCCTTGGTTCAACGATACTTATCCTTTTATCGACACTTGCAATTCGTGAACGCAAATATGAAATCGGTGTTCTTCGTGCAATGGGTATGAAAAAGTTTAAGGTCGCTTTGGGACTGATTACAGAAATGCTTGTTATAACGGGAATATGCTTAATTTTTGGGTTAGGCATTGGAATGGCAGCATCAAAACCTGTCGCAGATAATTTGCTTGCAAATCAAATTGAACTTGCCGAAGAAAATACTAATGTGAATGACGGTATGCAAACAACAGGCAGTACGGGACTTGGAGTACCAACATTTTCGTCGGATGCAAACCCGCTTTCAGAGCTTCAAATAAGCTTGAACATGGATGCTATCATGAAAATCATTTTGATTTCTTTCATTCTTGCAGGTATATCAAGCATCGCCGGCATTTTGTATATCACAAAATATGAACCGATAAAAATATTATCAGAAAGGAATTAAGGTGAATATAATGAGTCTTTTAACAATAGATAACGTATCCTATAAATACAACGGAACAGCAAGAATGGTGTTGAATAATATATCGGCAGAATTTAACAGCGGTAAGCTCTATGCGATTATGGGCAAGTCAGGTTCAGGTAAAACTACCCTCTTATCCCTCCTTTCAGGACTTGATAATTGTACGGATGGATCAATAAATTTTGATGGTAATCCACTTTCTCAGATTGACCGCGATAAATATAGAGCCGAAAGTATTGGTGTTATTTTTCAGGGATATAACCTTTTGGCAAACGCTACTGCAGTTGAGAATATTGTGCTTTCAATGAACATTAGCACAACAAAGGATGCCGGCAAAAAGAAAGTTGCCTATGAACTTCTTGATAAAGTTGGTATTGACAAAGAAACCGCTGACCGTAAAATTCTAAAACTCTCAGGCGGAGAACAACAGCGAGTTGGTATTGCGCGAGCATTATCTCATAATCCCGACATAATCATTGCCGATGAACCTACCGGTAACCTTGATAACGACACCGAAAATAATATTATGAGTATTCTTAAATCCCTTGCACATAATGAAAATAAATGTGTAGTGGTCGTAACACATTCAAAAAAGGTATCGGCATACGCAGATGTTCTTTTAGGCCTTATTAAAGGAAGTTTAGAAATCGTAAAATAATATAATATATATACACGCCATAATACATTTTTCGTATTACAAAAAACGACTTCTTGAAATCACCATATACTTCCTAGTACGCCATATAACACGTGTTGAGTCCAATTGTAACTTTTAAAAACCGTAATCTGTGATTTTCAACCTCCTATTGCTTTACATTTGCGTAGAAGCATATTATAGTGAGTATAAGAAAAGGAGTAACCGACCAAAAAGTGGTTAACCTCCTATTACAGTTTAGTAACTGCCCTTAGGTGTCTGTAAAGACAAGGGGCAGTTATTTTTTATACTTATTATTCCTATTATTTGAATAGGTAAGCAGTACAATGTGTTTGAGACACTTCCCGTATACCCCGGCATATCTTATAACATATTAACCTGATTACGTCCATTTTCTTTAGATTGATATAATGCTTGGTCCGCTCTCTTTAATACGTCAGTGTATTCTGTATCTTCCTTTTGAAAAAAAGAAATACCAATGGAAACACTAGGTCTTATACTTGCCTCTTCCTGAACTGGTATTTCAAGGGAAGATACCACAGATAATATACTCTGACCATAGCCAAGTGCATTCTTCTCCAGCAGCCCATATAATACAACGATAAATTCATCTCCACCCCACCGTATCAGTCTATCTGAGTTTCTTATAATACCACGAATGGCCTTCACAATTTCCACCAATACCATATCCCCGGCTGCATGACCGTATTTGTCATTTATCCCTTTAAAATTGTCAATATCAAACATTATAATTACCGGACTGGTATTACTGTACTGATACTCTTTAAACGCTTTATTGATATCAATGGTTCCACTCCTGCGATTTCCAGCTCCGGTAAGATTATCACAATTCATTTCAGACTCCATAAGCTTACTAACGTTCCGATAACGTATCTTCTCAATTAAGGCAACTACTCCATAACTAATAAACAATATGGTTACATAGATCATTAGCAAAATCATAATAAGCCGGGAAACCAGCTTTTTACTTTGCAGATTCATCTGGTCAATGTCAACCTGAATATCATCCAGATAAATGCCCATAGCAATAACCCAGTCATACTCCTTGTACAGCTTGGCAAAGGTAAGTTTCTTCGAGATTCGGTCACTTTTTAATTCCTTAAAATAGTAACTGAAAAATAATTCGCCCTCTTGATTGATTCCCTGAAGCTCTGTCTGGTAGGGTAAATTTCCTTTAATATCTTTTGTGTTTGTAGATAGATATGCACCTTCTGTTTCCGGCATATTCGGATGAACTATCCTGATCGCATAGTTATCACCGCCTGCATAATTGAGTATCTCATTGATAAACATATAGGAGTTATCTGCAAATCTTGAACCTCTGATAATATCTGCAATTTCTGACTTCACCAGTTCGTCTGTATGAGCATTGCTGATTCCCATTAGCATAGATTCCTCTCCGTGGGTCAAAATGCGATATGTTGAGAGATTTGGAAGCACTTTATTTATTGTATCCACCCAGGAAGTTTCAGCTAACTGAAACGGGTCATATAACACCTCATCTTTTTTATTGTCCCATAGAACAACCTGCACAAAGTCATAATCCGGATTATCTTTGAAAAATTCTATAAAGAATTGATTAAAAGCCTTATCCGTTAGCTTCATTTTTAATTGGATGACCGCAGAAGTTCTGCCCATAAATTTATCCAGATACTTTATTTTTGTTTCTCTTCTGACATCAATCTCCTCTATTATGTTATTGACATTATCTTTCAGAAAGTCCTTCTTCATATTGTAAACAGTTTCTTGTGTCTTACTAATATAAATATTGCTGATCTTATCCAGGGAAAGCAGATAAAAACCGATAAGAACTCCGCAAAGAATACTAACTATTGCAATCGTAAACAAGGTATATTTATGTTTTATAATACACTCCTCCAATTACATGCCTATCTTTCATTTACTGAATGTTATTTAGACGTTATATATTCTATTATAGTCTAAAGGGTTAATCGTAAGCAAGCATAACCTTTATACGAAAGCTTTGAAAGATAACTATACTGTTTCCTCATACAAGCTTAGATCTACTTCAATATAATCAATGTTTTGGTTTTAAAGCAGCTATAATTCCTTCCATAGAGCCTTGTACTGTATTATACATCCGGAATAAGCCACTATCATAGTTTGGTTCATAAGGCAATCCCCCTTTCATCCTTATTTAAAAAGTGTATTCAAAACATCTTGTACCTCAGGAGAGGCTTTTATTGTTCCGCGCACTTTGACACTTTCAATGGTTTCTCTTGCCAGTTCAGGTGTAACATCTTCTGAAAATGTTAATGTACCAACCATCCTAATTTTGGCTTTATGATTTGATGCTTTTAACTTTTCTAAATCCCGGCGGGTAATTGTTGCAATACCGGCATATTTTCCATTGTTTGAATTTCCTAAAATATTCCCATTTAGTTCTTCCAGAAGATTATCCAAACCAATAATGCTTTCCTTCATAATAAATACCTCCAATATACTTCACAAAACTTGCTATGCTTGTATCCTTCCGCTTACTTTTCTTTATCAATTTCAACTGCATCGCCTTGGTCAGTTATAGCAACATGGGAAGTCAATTCTTTTGTAAGAACTGGTAATCCCAAAAACTCAACAATACCCCTTGCCATATCAAAACGCTGCCACCCTTCTTCCTCATTAGCCTGCGGATATATTGTAGGCATCATCCATATATTGCAAAGCAGACAAAATAATTCAGCTGTTAACTTCGGATGCTTTGCTTTAATGGAACCGTCGTTTATACCTTCTTCAATTAATTCAGCATATTTAGGTGCTAAAAAACTCCGCTGCTCATCCATAAATAATTTAAAAGCAATCGGGCTTTTTTCCAACAATGGAACTATTTGAAGTTGAAGTGCCGCATATTCTTCACTTTCGTTTATAATCTGCAAAACCAATTTTATTTTGTCTAAACCATTTAAGTTAGAACGTTTTTTGATTTTTTCAAAAGGTTCTATGTCATTAAATAATCTGTCTGTTAACGCAAAAAACACCTCTTCTTTTGACTTGAAATGATGATAAAATGCCCCTCGAGTCAATCCGCCCATTTCACCGACTATATCAAGAATTGTTGTTTGCTCATAGCCCTTTTCGGTAAACAGTTTTAATGCAGCGTCAAGTATTTTCTGCTCTGTTTCTTCGGGATATTTGTTTCGTGGCATATATGCACCGCCTTTCATACACTGTGTATGTATATAGTTTAGCTAAGATGAATTGTTTTGTCAATAAATAAATACACAATGTATGTAACTTTACCAAAAGGTTGGTATGCTCTGTTTTTCATGCTTTTTCGGAGGCGAAAACAAAGATGTCACAATCCGTATACACTACCCTTTACATATATAATTTCACAAAACTAATATCATAACTTCATAATGCTTAATGTTGAATATTTAAGAGTTTTGTGATACTGTTGAATTACTTTGAAATATAAGGAAGGTGGTTACCTGTGAATTCTAATAAGATTTGTGTTTCTGCTTTAGGTTGGGAGATGGCAGATCCGAATCGCGTATTACCTACATTCGCCCGCCAGCAATTCCGAATCCACTGCATTACCGATGGTTATGGTCATTTAAAGACTTCAGATCAGGATTTTTATTTGTCAGAAGGATCGGGATTTTTTATATTTCCCGGCACGATTCCAAATTACCATCCTGATCAAAATAAGCCCTGGGAATATTTTTGGATCAGTATTTTCGGTACATTACTGGATGAACTAATTGAACAATCGGAATACACTTATCAGGCACCGGTCTTTCGTTTTAAATGCTCCACCAAAGAAATGCGGACACTATTAAGTGAATTGTGCCATGTCGTATTAACCTCAAATAGCTCTCAAAATGAAATTGAATTATATATAGGTGAATTTTTTCGCCAGATTACCCCTTACCAGGCATGCAGTAAAACGAAATCCCAATATTTTGAACTTTGCCTGGATTATATACACAAGCATTACAGCGAAAACATTACGGTTCAGGATATTTCAGAACAGGTTGCAATAGAGCGTACCTATTTGTATAAGCTTTTCAAAGCAAATCTTGGTATTTCGCCCCAAACCTATTTAATCAATCACCGCATTGCACAAGCTTGTAAAATGTTACAATCCACAGATCTTAACATAACGGATATCGCTTATACCGTCGGTTTTAATGACTTCTCCAATTTCACCCGCCAGTTTAAAAAACGAGAGGGTATGTCCTCCTTACAATACCGGGTCCTTGGCAGTAAGGCTAATTTAGATTAAGTTTTAATATAAATTAGCTTAATTGCATGCTGTTTCATTTTTAATATTAGAAAAGAGCCCTTGCTTCAAATTTCATCACAATTTTGCAAAGACTCAGTTACATATAATTATTATATATTATTATGCTTCCGGAATACGTGCTCTTGCTAAAACAGCATAGTTTATATTATTAGTTGTAATCGAATATACATTATTTTGAAGCAAATGTTCAATATCTTCAGGATGATCGACGGTCCAGTAACTGATTCGTATTCCGGATGCATAAAATTTCGCTTTGGCAGAAGGTGAAATGGCTCTGTAATCAATATTTAATGCAGCCATAGCATTATCTTTGCAGTTATTATAAAAATCAATAATCCGCTCTGCATCCTGTTCCTCAATTATGTTATTATAAAGATGAAGTTCTTCTTTATCAACATTTAAATAATAGCTGTATTTTCCATTTGCCATTATGTTAATATCATAATCTCCTGTAAATACAGCTCGCTCTTCCATACCATATTCACGCAGATTTTTTAAGGCATATTCAAATACCTTACATTCTTTTAGGTCACAATTTAATTTCACTTTTTCCGGTGCCAGAAGTTTAAGCACATCCTGAAAGGTTACATATCGGTCCAGTTGATCCTCTTTGATTGGATTATGGGATAGATATACTGTTCCCTCATACAAGCTTAAATCAACTTCAATGTAATCGACGTTTTGGTTTAATGCAGCTATAATTCCTTCCATGGAGCCTTGTACTGTATTATTACATCCGGAATGAGCCACAATCATAGTTCGGTTCATAAAAACAATCCCCTCTTTCATCCTTAAATTAAAAAGCGGTGCAGGCTTATCCACACCGCCTTTTTATTATTGTTTTATAAGTTTATAATGTATTACTGCGTTGCAATCCACTCTTCCGCCTCTTTTTGTGCGGATGCAAGAACCTCGGCAGGGTCTTTTCCATTCAAGGTTACTTCTTCAACTGCTGTCGTTAAAATGCTTCGTGGCTGTCCGGCCCGGTATACATATCTAGGTGTCCAAAGATATTGTAAGGTCTCCATAACCGCAGCTACGTTTTTGTCGTTTAAAATTCCTTCAAAGTTTAAAGCACTCTTAACTACCGGTAAGCCTTCATTTTTTTGATTTTCATAGAAATACTGTGCGAAGAAATCCGATGCAGTGAATTTTATGTATTCCCAAGCAGCGTCTTTCACTTTACTATTTGTAGCCATAACAACAGGACTTCCTGCAAACATACCACCCATGCCTTCTTTTTCATTAATAAATAGACGAGCTACCGCATAACGCTCAGATAGACCAAGGGAATTAATACTAGTGATTACTGCGGGGTTACATCGTAAATTAATTGCTATGTTATTGTCTGCTGAACCAAACAATTCAGCTCCCTGGTTAGCCATAACACCGGTGGGTGCATAGGTAATCAATTCTAACATTGTATTCATTGCTTTTATCATGGTATCGGTATTAAAGTTCATAACCAGTTCGGATGCTTTATTTCCGGTGCCCCACGTGCCGCCATAGTATTCGTTAATATTCATGACGGTATCTCCTGCATCTTTTCCTGCGAAAGTAACACCATAATTAGGGGTTCCGGAAACCGGATTTGTTCCTGTCATTTTTTTAGCGGCATCAATAATTTCTTCCAGGGTCGGTTCGGAAGATAAATAAGGAACTCCCCATTCATCAAATAACTGCTTGTCATATACAATAAACCTGGTATCTGCAATCATTGGCAAACCATAAATCTGAG
The DNA here is from genome assembly GCA_023443925.1 of Bacillota bacterium. The sequence goes on from JAEZSL010000120.1 coordinate 24,122, forward strand.
CCTCACTGTCCTTTACTCCTACTACTTTCCATCCATCTACCTGACCATCGATGTAAACATTAAGATCGAATTTATCCTTATCAATGTAGGGCTGCAGCGGTTCAAGAAGATCTTGTTCCGCAAGGGCGCCTATGCCGGGTGCCTGGTATACATCTGCTTCTCCCGCAAGCATCATTGACTGAGTCTTCTTTTGATAATCATCCCAACCCATTATAACATACTGAAGATCAATATGTTGATTTTGTTTTTCAAATTCTTCTTCCAGATATTCCACACCTTTACGGGTTTCTCCTGAAACCGGGTCAGTGGAATCTTCTTGTTTAAAGTCACCTATTAATTGTACCTTTAGCGTAACCTTTTCCTCCGGTACTACTGTGACATTTGCACCGCTGCCGGATGTAGCAGCTTTTTTCTCTTTGGAAGTGTTGGCGGAACCGCATCCTCCCAACATACCAACCATCATAGTTAATATTAATACCTCTGACAGCAGACACTTCATTTTTTTCATTTTTCATATCCTCCTTTTTAATATCCATACCGTGAAACACGGCTGTCTTCTTTCTATTCGCCCTTAACACCGCTAAGAGCAATACTTTGAATGATATATTTCTGCAGAAGCAGAAATACGATTAATACAGGAATTATACCAAGGAAAGCAACCGTCATAGTACTGCCTGCCATTCTGGTTCCACCTTCATAGGAGAAGGAAGAAATCAATATAGGTACCGTTCGTTTCTCAAAACCGGTCAATATAACCAATGGCCATAAAAAGGAATTCCAGTTATCCATGAATTTTAAAATGACAATGGTAGCTACAATTGGTTTTGTCAGAGGCGCAAATACTTTGATAAATGTACGGAATGGTCCGGCTCCATCAATTGCCGCAGCTTCTGAAAGGCAATCCGGTAATTTATCAAAGAAGTTTTTGGCCAATAAAATTCCAAAGGCATCAATGATATTTGGTAATATTAAAGGGATAAAGGTATTTACCAGCCCTAATTTCAAGAATAGTTTATACATTGGAATCATACGTGTTTCAAAAGGAAGCATCATGGTTGCCAGAATAACTAAAAAAATCAACTTTTTTCCTTTAAAGTTTCCTTTCGAGAAAGCATATCCTCCCATCAAAACAGAAATCGTATTCGCAATAACTCCAATTACTGCTACAGTAATGGAATTTGTATAGGCTTTTAGCATCGCTCCGCTCTCCGTTACAATTTTAAAATTAAACAAGGAAAAGTTTTTTATTTTAAGGCTGGGCGGAAATGGAGGATTAATATTTGCATAACGCTCGAAGGAGACTACCGTCATCCATACAAAAGGCATAATCAATAAAAGCCCGGCACATAAAAGCATAACTGTCAGGAAGATTCTGACCCCTTTGTTGTTTATTGAATAAGTAATCTCTTCTATATCAACATTTTTCTTCATTTGAACTCCCATCTGTGCGCTTAGGCGCACGTATAAATCAAGATGTTGAAAAACTGTATTTTGTTTTTCAACCTAACTCCTTATTGATTCATTTTGGTCAGCTTCATATTAACTATTGTAAATACTAATATAATTGCAAATAGAATATAAGACGCAGCCGAGGCAACTCCAAACTCATAATTACCAAAACCACGTTCATAAATAAACCCAACAATCGTATGAAGAGAACGTGCCGGAGAGCCTGTAACACCCCCAAGTGCATATACTTCAGTAAAACGCTGTAACCCATGTATACACCCCATCATGATTAAAAAGGCAATGGCTCCCCCCAGCTGTGGAATTGTAATATACCTGTGAGCTTTCAGATTGGTACACCCATCAATAAAAGCAGCCTCATAATATTCCGGTGAAATCGCCTGCAGATAAGCAAGAAAGATAATGATATTAAATCCAAGACTTTTCCATATGCTTAAAATTGATGCGCCAAACCGTGCCGAGGTGGCATTCTCCAGCCAGGAAACAGAGGCTATTCCAAACAGTCCTGTAAACTGATTCAGAATTCCCTGCGGATGCAATACAAAAAGAAATAAAGTACCTGCAGCTATAGCTGGTGTAATATAAGGTATAAAAAACAATGCTTTTAGCAGATTCTTATAACGCTTTAGTGAATTAATAGCCAAAGCTATTACAAATCCCAAGGGAACTACAACTATTAATTGAAAAAACGTTATAAAAAAGGTGTTAAAGATTGACTTACTAAATACTTCATTACTTAATACATATTTGTAATTATCCAATCCCTTCCAGGTTTCTATACTGCCATTGCTTTTGAAGAAACTCAATCTTAAGGCTTCAAACATTGGATATGCCATACACACAAGAATACCAAAGATAGATGGCAGCAAAAATAAATACCATATCCATTGTTTTGAAGCTTTGCATCTTTTTTTCTTAAACTTCGTCATAAGCCCTCCTCTGTTTAGCCTGTCCTTTTCATCTTATTTAAGTTTTTTTGTTATTAGTCATATAATACAATTATCTTTACTTATTTTCATGTTTTCATGTTGCTTTTGTATTGTCTTATGTTGAATATATATATTATTGTTGTTTATAATTATATAAATTTATTTATATTTTTATTTTCATTGTGCATTTTTACATTTATCATTATTCAGTTGGGCCTTTTAAAACTTTATTAAAACCCCCGTTACAAAGTCGTAACGGGGGTTTTACTTATGTGATAGAAATATCTTTATTACTGATAATCTATACTCTCTATCTCTATAAATGACTAATTAATTCTCTTATTTAGTTCATGATTGATAATACTTACGGCTATTTCCTTTGCATCATTCCCCCGCTTACCAGGTTGATTTAATCTTATGGCAAAATAATAAGTATTTTCATTTATTTCACACAACCCGACAAACCACCCATCATTCCATGTATCATCTTTAATCCCGCTACCGGTCTTACCGTAAATCTGGATTTCCGGGTTATTATTATCAATACGCATTACGTTCTTTATAAATTCGATATTTTCCATGCTAAAAATATCATTATCTTCAAATATTTTTATTAGTATCTCGACTTGTTCTCTAGGCGATATCTGCAAGGAAGATTCCTGCCAAAATCCGTTCAATTCGCTTAAGTCCTGTTGTTCAGGAAAAATCAAATTATGCATGCTGCCTTCCCACTCACTGATATCACAATTACCATATTCTAATTTATTAAGTGCATTTTGAACATAATCCGCTCCGACTAAGTTTAAAACTTCCCTAAAATACCAAATACACGAATAATGGAAAGCATCTATGTAATTAATATCCTTATTCCATTCCTTTATCGAATAAATTGTTCCATTCCATTTCTGAATCGAGTCCTTTGGATTTATTGCTCCGCTTTCTAATCCTAACAGACATGATACTATCTTAAAGCTTGAGCAAGGAGATGATTGCTTTTCCGAAAGACCTTTGTTATACACGTAATAAGATTTTTCATTTTTATTATAAAATACGGCGGTTCCCTCTGTACCTTTAAAATAGTTACTATAATCCACTTCAATTTCATTCATTTTACTTATTGGAGGTTCTGTTGCAATTTGTATAGGTATGATATCAATATTGGAATTATCACTTATATTACTCTTTGTTCTTTTTGCACAACCTATCATGAAAATCATGATTAGAATTATTATTATAAGATGTAAATATTTAATTTTCATTTTTCCTTCCTTCCCTTTCATATATATTTTATTAGAGTATAATAATATTACATTTGTAATATTTAATGATATAAGCTCCTTACTTATCTTTCTCCTCCTTTCTTACCATAATATATAATAAAATTTACCTTATACAAATATGATGAAAATGGTATTAGACTAAAGTTTATTATATTCAATTTCTGAAATATTGGTAGCTTGTTCATTATTTTCGTTTCTAATTATTACATATGTAATAATTAGAATTATATCATTCCACCCATCAAAATGTCAATCATTCCCAACTAATAACCAAAGCCGTAATTTCATACAGACAAATCATTACCGCTGGTAATTTTAAGGGATAGTTTTATAAGGCGTTACTAATATAAACTGTAGGTATACGTATTCTCATAATCTCCATAGAATTTAACAGACAAAGTTTTATCAGTCAGGTTATAGACACTGGACCATTTTGCTTCCCCTGGTGTGGTATACTTTATTAATAACTCAAGTGCATCTTCTACTGATATAACCCCTGACCTTTCAGACAGTACCTTATCAAATCCATTATATCTGTAAGAGCTATATCCCTGATGTTGATCGTTATTATAGGAAAGCATATTGGTAGCTATCTGGTAATTACCTTCTTTCATTATCACTTTCATACTGCCGTCCACATAGTCAATAACCGCACAGTTACCTGCTGCATCCGCAATCATATAATGGGATGGATACATATCCTCCATTTTAATATTATACTGTGATAACCGCTGTATAGCGTCCTCAACACTTTTTGCTTTCTCAATGGTAAGCCGAATTACGGCATAGTCATACAAAGTCGTTTTACTATCATTTATATCGGAACTGGAGCCTTCCGGAACAGATAGGCCTCCAATTGCAACACCATTTTCATTCATGCCATCAAAGGTATAATAAGGAGCCGCAATGGCGGTAAGCTTAGAAACCAGATTCGAGTCATTCCAGCCCAGGTTATGAAGATTAGCAATTCCTACCGTTTTAAAGCCATTTCGGGAATTTGTTTTCAGGACAAAGGGTATGGTTACTGTTGTATCAAGGTTTCTGGCCAAAATATAATCACCCTCAGGAAAAATTAATACTGCATTTTTGAATATTCTTATTCTACGTTTCTCCTTCAACTTCGATGACTCTCCCTTCTCGATTATGCATTACTGAAACTGTTATGGTGTAAATTGCTGTTATAAGCGTTGCAGCCCAGTTATCTGTGACTGGCAAATACAATGCTAATTTATTGTGTTAAATCAATCCAAAAAATTTGTTGTTCTTTATCTTCATATATATTTTCACTAGTTAATATTCCTCCGCAACTTAAAGCAGTTCGCCTGGAGGCTGCATTATCTTTGTCACAGGTAATCATCACCTTTTGTAAATTCATTTCTCTTGCTTTCTCTAAAACAAGTAATAATTGCTGCTTTCCATACCCCTTTCTTCTTTCCGAGGGACGAATACCATATCCAATGTGGCCCCCATGCTTTTCTAACTCCTCTGTGAGATAATGCCGCAGCTGAATCGAACCTATAATTTTATGATCAGATTCTCTTACAGTAAAATATGTACTTGCGTGAATATTATCTCGTGATAACTCGTCTTTTTCAATGCCTTGAACAAGGTCGAGCCATTCGTTAAAATCATTATAATATGCAATACCGAAGCTTCCATTGATATGTGTTTCTCCAAAATCGAAGTATTCCTGACGATATTCCCAGATACTTTTCTCTAATTCCTTTGACGGTTTAACTAATGTCAAATTATCCATTATGACCTCACCCTCTATTCTTTTATAAATTATGATGGACATTATTTTTTGTACGTATTTTCACAATAGAACCCTCTGATTTGAAAACCGTTTTTCAAATAAAATCTTTGAGCTTTTCTATTTTGATAATATGTAACTAAATATACATCATTAAATTTCAAATTATATATCCGATCTTTTAAACAATATTTCAGAATTTCACTTCCCACTCCCTTTCTTTCATAATCGGGATGTACTGCTATGGTATCAATATAATTGTCTCTTACTATGTATAATCCAACCAATTGTGTTTTTACCCAAAAGGCTTGGAAATTATGATTGGCATTAAGCTCCTTCAACCATGTGATATTCCCCTCCAGATTCTTACAATAGCCGTCTTGTTCTTCCATGCATTCAATTTGTTGTTTCCTGAAAGCATTATCCAGCAATTTTAAATACTCTAATGTATGTTCTTCTTCAAATTCTTTTGGCGTAATATCTTGTCTGATATCAAAGTCTAAAAGTGCTTTTACCTTATCTGAGTCTGCCGAAATATAAAATTCAAAGCCCAGAGAGTCTCTTTCTAAGCCATAATTCATAAAGTAATTGATTAACGCAGCATTATAGCCGTTAAAATTAAAATAGATATCTTTTGTATTTCTTATTGTTAAAAGACTTTGAAATTCATCTTCAATGAATTTTATAACCTCGTATTCGCTGACATCATGGTCAAAAGATATTTGGAAGGAGTAATACGACTCCCCTTCAATTATAGTAAAAATTCCTCTATTATTTTCTTCTTCGTATACATAATTCTTATAAATACTCCCATTTTTATAGGAATCCTTAAATAGATCAGCTGCAGAATAATTGATTCTGCTTAACATTTCATTTGCAAATGCTAAATCCTCATTTACCATTTCTCTAAACATAATCATCACCTCTAAATTTTTCTTTTCTTACTATTAAGAATGCAGAGCAAAGAGATATAGATGAATCAAAATCATACAGTGTTATGTGCTTAAATATCTCATCTGCTTATAGCTATTATTGGAATCTTCATTTCTTTTTCTGTCATTCCTGCATGATTGGAAATAAACTGGCTTGAATTTTCTGAATATACAATCCCTTTATCACGAATGGCTATAGCTAAGTAATCTCCTATGAATTCTTCAAACTTAGGATGTATTTCACCTATACCAAATAAATGGTTTTCAATAACCTCTTTTTTTGAATATAATAAAAAATCATCTCCAAAACAATTATGAAATTCGACTGGGAAATCCTGAATGTACTCATCTTTTATATAAAAAGTCGTTGCTCTTGTTTCAATGGATATCGGTCGTTTTAACATTGAGAATATGCTGGGATAATCACTTAAAATATAGTTTTTTAAATTGATGTGACCGTGGTCTGCCGTAACGATAACTAATGTATCGGATAATCTTGTGCACATATCTGTTACTTTTTCTTCCAGCTCCTTTAAATTCTTCGTAACCAGATTATTATAACAACCATGTTCATGCATTAAAAAGTCAGGGCATTCCCAATACCCATATATATATTTTCTTTCCGGATCAGCACACAGCCTTACTATCTCATTGGATAATTCGTCAAATGTATTTATCTTATTACTACCGAATTTGGATACACTATATGCCTTCGCTCTGCCGGCCTTGTTTATTTTTTCATAAATACTTTTATAGGGTATGTACTTATTCGCTGCATGAAATTCACTGGCTTGGGTTAAAGTATCTTTTTCCGTATTTACAAATGCATTTACGACTTTATCTAATTCACTAAAATACAAGCTCCAACCCAGCCATCCGTGTTCTAATGGTGTTAAACCACTTTCCAAAGATGTAGTAGCGGAAGTGGTAGTAGGCGGAAATACAGAAAAATATTCATGTATCAGATGTTTTCGAAAGAATCCATTTTCCTCCATGTGATACTGCAATGCATCCATTCCTAATCCATCCAATAACAATACAACTACATTTTTATAATTATTCTCCAAAAGTTTATCTACAACTTGCAATGTATTATGTATATATTCCGCACCATAATATTTTAAAATGGAACAGGCAAGGTTAACAATACAGTTTTGATAATCTATCAACATGTCTTCGCACCTTTACTTTCTACAGCGGTTTCACTGCTATACTACCCTCCTAGAAAAGTTCATCCAGCAAGATATAATATTTTACTTTCTCCCAGTCAGGAACCATTTCCAGTTCCTTAAATAGAATATCCGGATTAAACTCCTTGAATAACTTACCGCCGTAGTGACCTTCGAAGTTATGTTTCAAGCTTCGGTAACAAAGTGCAATATCCTGGTATTTATCTGCAACACCGCTTCTTCCCAGATCGATAAATCCATTTACTTTGTTATCCTTAATAAAAATATTAGGCAGACAGAAATCCCCATGTGATAAAGCAAGTTCCTCGGCAGGCTTATTATTTTTTAACCATTGTAATAATTTATCCGGACTGTCGAATCCATCAGCTCCATAAGTTTCAGGTTCCGCATCTTCCATATCACAAAGCTGGCCTGATACACGGATTTCAGCCAGTTTCAATTTATTCTCGATTGAATTATTATAAGGACAGCCTATGATTGGTATCTGCCAAAGCATACGTAACCCTTCTGCCAGTAATTTTACCAAATTCCCTGGGCTCTCCATATATTTTGCCGAGCAACACATATCACCGCTAATTTTACTCATAAGCAAATAATTTAATCCATTTTCTTTTTGTGCACATATGATTTGCGGTACCGGCAGCTTGCCGCCAAGCCATTCCATCATTCTATGCTCATTCTCTGATTCTTCGCATTGTTTTTCTATTTTCAGAACCATGTCATCAAAACAGATAACCTGGGCATTCGACATACCAATGGTATCAAGTGAATAGAGTCTGTCTCCCAGAAGCTTTTTAATCTGTTCCGGTAAATTCATTGGTTTATACCTCCTCCTAGGCAATAGAATACTTTTTCTGATTATACCATTGTTTTCCATCTGCTTCAATATAATCCGGTATTCGCAGCAAAGCTGTGTAATCCTGCTCGAATTCAAAGAGCTTTTTATGAACCAAACAGCTTTCTATAAACCAAACAGTTTCTATGAATCAAACAGCTTTCTATAAATTTGACAACTTTTTATAAACTAAGCAGCTTTTTATAAACTAAACAACTTTTTATAAACTAAACAGCACAGCTTTTTATGAACTAATCAGCTTTTTATGAACTAATCAGCTTTATATATTCTAAACAACACAAAAAGGGGCTGCTGCATAATTCATAAATCTACCGAGGTACAACCTGGAATATGGTTTATATTTCTTGAACTTTGTGAAAAGTAAACGATATAAGCCATTTCCTCTCCAGGGTTGGATAGATTTAGGACTTTGCAACAGCCCCTGCAAGTTTCTGTTTTTTCATCAGTCTGCCAGACAGTGTAATTCAGAGTTTTTAGGGTGCTGATTATATTATTTTAATTACTTATTACCGCTGATCTTAGGATGCTCCAAACATATCTTTCCATCGGCAAAAGTAAGAGGTGTAATATAAACCTGCCTGTCTCCGCTTGGATTGTTATAATCCGTATGGGCATGATAAACACAGTAGTGATCATTTTCCGGAGTCGTTACCACACTGTTATGTCCCGGTCCCGAGATAACCTCATTTGTTTCCAGAATCGGATTATTATCATATTTGATAAATGGCCCCATAGGGGAATCAGCCACTGCGCCGCCAATTGCATAATACTTAGAGGCGTAGAAATTGGCGGAATACATCATATGATATTTTCCCTGGTGTTTAATTACAAATGCTCCCTCATTCCAGAACTGCTTCTCGGCTTCATATTTTCTCTCCCAGTCTTGTTCAGGCCACAGAATCAGCTTACCTTCTCCCACTACTGATATCCGGTCTTCTCCTAATTCCACCACATAGATATCGGATTCCTTTGCCCCATTTACATAATGATCCGCTCCTGCTCTGGAATAGTATAAGTAATTCTGTGCTCCGTCTTTAAAGATATGAGCATCTAATGCACCATAGCCAAAGTCAAACATCGGTGTTTCATCAAGTACATCTTCAAATGGGCCTTCCGGATGTCCGGCAACCGCCACTCCTATGCGGAGTGCTTCTTGTTCCTGTATTTTCCATTGTGCCGTATAATACATATAGTATTTTCCGTCAAATTCATATACCTCCGGAGCCCAGAAGCAGGAATTTCCAAAGCTTTTATCCGTAGCTTCATAACAGATCTTCGGCTGGCTCCAGTCTGATAAATTATCGGACTTCCAGCAGTAGAAACCGTTAAAATTGCTGGTGGCATACATATAATAAGTTCCGTTTACACTTAATACATAAGGATCTCCTATATCTTTTATTGCAATGGGGTTCATTATATTCATGTTTTCTCCTTTGATCTTTTATAGCAATTGGTTCTTAATATTCATGTTTTTTCTTTTGATCTTCTATAGCAATTGGGTTCTTAATATTCATGTATATTGTAATTTTATTATTCACCAAGCCTTTGCCATATGACATAGAGTGCCCGCCGTTTAGACCGGTTTTATTGCGTCTCTTCCCCAGCCATTAGCAGTTCATCAAAATGGTTTTTCTCAAATTCCTGGATAGAAATCCGGTTTTTGTTGGGATTCGCGTAGACAAAGGTCTTGTCCACGTTGTCCACATAATTTTGAATCTTATCGTTGGTTGCACTGATAATAGCCTGAAAACCTAATTTCCTTATTAAACCGATACAGCTTCCTACCTTCTCTGCATCCATCTTGGAAAAGGCTTCATCCAATACAACAAGTCTTGGTGTGGGACGCCTTCTTATATTTGCCTTTAAGCTGATCCGGTATACCTGGGCAAAACTTGCCAGTAAGGCCACATATAAGGGATTCTGGCCTTCTCCCCCTGAATTCTTTGTAAGCATCCGGCTTAAACGCATAGGGGGCATTCCCTCCACCAGCTGTTCCATATCAAAAGATAGATACGTACGGTAGTCGGAATAATACTCCATATGAAGCCTGGCCTGCTCCAATACCTTAGGATCGCTGCTTTCCGGCGGCATAAACAGTTCGATCAGTTCATTAATCAGTTCCCCATAGTTTTCACTGTGCCGCATGGAAAACAAATCCATCTGGTTAACGACCTGGTTGCTTAAATGGTGCGGGTTGATATCTAAATTTTCATCCATAAACATATCATAGAATTTACCGGCTTCCCCTTTGTTTCTGGTAATGACAAATTTATATTTATCCTTGCCGAAGTCAAGCTGAGCCAAAATCCGGTTTAAATCCTCCTTTTGCTGCAGCACTTCTTTTATGGCATCCCGGATTTTATATATGAAATCCGTCTTAAAGTGATAAATGGCAGTCCTGGCCTGGGCACCGGCCTTCTCCGTAAATTCTTTCAACTTATCGCTGGATAAGTTATCAAAAAGCTGGTCGTATTCCTGATTATCTTTCTGGGTAAGGGAAAATCCACGGAAGGAATATTGCTTTTGGTAACGTTCTCTGACTCCTACCAGAAGATCAAATTCTTTTTCCGCATTTTTATCACTTTCCTGCTTTTTATCTAAGAGATAATTTTTAACGGAATCCAGCCTGCCCTTTCCCCTTTCTTCCATAAAGGTATGAAACTTATCTTCCCGGTTCCCGTCTGACGTAAAGTTCCTTTCCTTTTGGAGCAGTTCTTCATTCAGATTTATTAATTCCTGACGGTAGCCGTTAAGGGCACTCCTCTTTCTTGACAGTTCAATGGCCGAACTCTCCTTAAGGTCTGATTTTGCCTTAATGGTCTGATCCAGTTCTTTCTGCTTTTCTTTCCACTTATCAATATCTTTTTCTTTCAGTTCTATTATCTTCGCTTCATATTCCTGTTTTTTAGCTTCCTGTTCCGGTATGTCCCTGATATCCAGAAGATATTTCTCATAATCGGCGGTTTCGGCCGAGAAAGCTTCCAGCTTAAGCACACCGGTCAGCTGGCTTAACAGGGCATCCGACGGTTTTTTCTCTGACTGTAATTCTTCCAGATCATTATTTAACTGTTTTAACCTGCGTTCTATGGCTTTTCGCCCGATATACGCATTCTCTGTGTATTCTTTCGGATTGATATGCTGGATTTTATACCCCTGGTAAAGGACGCAGCCGGCTGTGATACCGTTTTTATTATCCCTCAGTTCCTCCAACTGTCCACATTTTATGACCCGTCCCAGTAAATAATCCACATATGCCCTGGCATAATCCACCTTGGTCTCCACTTCTTCCGCCAGGGCATTTTTATAAACTGACCTTACGTCTTTACATACTTTTTCTGTATCTGCTACCGCTACTTTATAATACCGGTCCGACTCCATGGTTTTATAGATTTCAAGTGCCTCTGCGGCGTACTCTGCCGGTACCATTATGGTCAGCTTATTGCCTCCCATATAACCCTCCACCGCATTCCGCCATTCCTCATTCTTTACTTCCAGAAGATCTGCCAGGATGTCCACCTGTATGGGTTTCTCATGGATTTTTTCCAGTTCCTCCGTAATATGGCGTTTTGCTTCCAAAAGGTAGGCCGGATATGCTTTCTGTCCGGTCTTTAGCGTCGTGATCTGAGCCGTTATACCACTTATCTTTGTCTTTAATTCCTTAAGAGTCACTAACAATTCTTCTTTATCTTTGTCTATATTCTCTCTTACAGAACGGATAGCAGCTTTGATTTTCTCCATATCGGCGCCGTCCGCCTTATAATCGATAAACTTTTGTATATAGCCTTTCTCTTCCGCCGATAACAATTCCGTTTCCAGCCAGTCCTTTAACAAATTCCCGGTCTTATCATAAGCTCCCTTACTTAAATTCCGGTATTCCAGCAGTTGGTTTAAGGAAGTAAGCTCCTTTTCCAGATGTTCATAGCCGCTGTTGCGGATAAAGATAAGGATCTCATCCCGCTTAGCCTGGATCTCTTTTAGCTGGGTTTCCAGCGTTGCGATTGTCTCCTCCAGCTGACGGGCATCTCTTTCGTAAGCCTGCTGGTACTCCTTTATATGTTCCATTCTTTCCTTAATGGATATGATCTCGATTTTATCCATATTATACTGGTACTGGACGGCTTCGCTGCGGCAGGAATCATACTTTTTATACTGGTCCCTGATACTCTTTAAGAGGGCTATTTCATTTTTGGTATCCTCCAGCTTTCGCTTTAAACGGGTATATTGGGCCACACTGTCCTGCATATCCTCGATATGTATATCATTTTCCACGCAGATATAATTTTTTACGAAGTCCTCTAATTTCATATCCATCTTAAAAGGAATGGCCTTTTTAAACAGAGCCGGAAAATGCTTTTCATGAAGACCTCCAAAGTAATTACCATAAAGCTCTGTCCTGAATTTCTCATTGGTCCTGCTTATAAAATATTCTTCTCTGCTGTAATTTTCTCTTAAATATTCCTTTAATTCATTAACAGAGAATACCCTCTCACCCTCCCGGTAGCCATTGGGTGCCAAAGGGCCTTTATGCCGGAAAAACATACGGTTAATATCATTTACCGATACATCCACGTCAAAAACCACTCCGATGCACTGGAACTGATTGCTTTCCATATCCTGAAATTCCAAAACAATGGTAGTGGAAAAATTCTTATTCCTAAGATAGCCGGCTTCGTCATTTTCCTGTACCACTTTCATTCCCCTGAGATATTCAATGAGGGAACGGTCCGAATCTTCCTTAGCCGCCTTATTAAAAAACCCGCGGCCGTTGCTGTCAGCGTAGAGTACGATCTGCAAGGCATCCAATACGGTAGATTTGCCGCTTCCGGAGTGCCCGGTAAAGAAATTAATATCCTTATGAAACGATAATATTTTTTCATTAATATAATGCCAATTGTTCAGACACATCTTCGTCAGTGCTTGGTAACTGCTCATCCGGTTCCTCCTCCTCATTTTCCTGGTACTGTTCTAAAAGCCCCTGAATAGACTGGCCGTTTAAGATCAGGCTTACTGTGGGGTAGAGAATCAGCTTCGTACTTCCCTCCAGTTCTCCTATATCCTCCATTACCTCAATTACCTGGTATTTCTTTAAGACGGCAATGGTCTTTCTTAATTCCGTAGGTGAGATGGATTTATTGTTCCAAAGGCGGAATAAAAGCAGTTTATCGTATATTTCATCCAGGGTCGTAAATACCTGGGTGGAATTTGATGCCGTATTCATCTGCTCGTCAAAAATCAATTTTAACAGCAGAATAAACAGAGTTGTCAGCCGGCTTAATTTATCCCCCTGCACACTCCTGGTTCTTAAGGCCATAATGCCGTACTGGCGGTTTTCAATTAACTCCATATCCCCGATCTTAAAGTATTCCCTTAAGAAATCAAAATGCCTTTCACAAACCCGGTACATTCTATTTAACTGGTACCGTCCCGATTTTTTATCATATTTTCTCTCCAGGAGGAAGGTGTGGCCATACAGGTCTTTTATTACCCCCGTAAGTTCTTCTTTATCTTCGTCCAGAAGACCATCATAGTATTCAAACATATAATCTCCTAACTTTTATCCTGTCATCTGACAGTTTTATCCATAAGAATAGCCTCTTTTGCTATTCTTACTTTAACTTAAAAACCATATCCGGGTAGGAATAGGTGCTGTATTTAAGTTTATCATTTACTCCCGGAACCACATAGAAGGGACTGCTTTTTCTTACGCTGTAGTCATAAGCCAGGATCAACAGTTCGAATTCCTCCTGATTTGTAACAGGATGCTCTTTGGTACGGTAAATTCCTTCCTCCATCCGTTCCGTAATAAACGCTTCAACCTGCTCTTTACTGTAGCGGTGCTTATTGCGGTTTACTTTAAGGATCTCTTCCCTGGACAGTTCTTCTTCAACGATTTCTTCTGCTTCAACGGTCTCCTCAAATACCCTGCGCCGGCCCCTCTTTTTATATAAGGAATCCGCGGTAATTACTGTAAAGTCATTCAACTGCATTGTCTCTGCCGTTTTAGTAAGCAGTTCTTCTTTCCCTTCCCCGCCTAAAAGATTTAAAAGTTTTATAATATTACCTTTCATATTGTCATCATTGGTCAGAAGATATTCCAGACGGCTTACGGTAGCCCGGATATATTTACTGTGTTCTGAATCAATATGAGCGATCCGCTTCTCCATATTCAGAATTCCCTGTTCCAGCCCAAAGATCAGATCGGCAACCTCTGCCTCCACTTCCTCTCTGGTCTTTCCCCCTGCCGATGCTCTGGCAGCAAGTAAGCCGATCCGGTTTTCATCCTCCTGGATCAGACGGAGCAGTTTTTTAATATCATTTTTATAGATATAAAAATTATCGTTGGTCTTTAATAGACTGTACTTTTTATTGACAATGGTATCTACATATACTGTCAAATGTTCCTTTAACAGTTCTTCGTAATTCTCTTTCTCCAATAAAGTAGCAAAAAACCGGTCCATATTATGAAGCATATCCTGCAATGACCGGTTTAGCCTGGTCGTATTAATCATAGCGGATTTTAAAAGTTCCAGTCCGGCTTTCCCGTCATGGTAAAAAGAATAAATATTGGTATATACATTTTGTATGTAAAGATCCGTTTCTGAAGAATCAGGATCTAACAGGCACTTAAACACTTCGATAAACTGGGAGGAATAGTCCGGGATCACAATATTAGTTTTAAAAGAACTGTAATCCTCCACTCTTTTCAGCCAGGTAAACCGGATAAGCCGGTTTAAT
Organism: Bacillota bacterium; assembly: GCA_023443925.1. Next base: position 39,264 of record JAEZSL010000120.1, read on the forward strand.
ATCCTGGTAGCCATAGGTTCAAACCGGTCCGCCTCTTCTTCCTCATCATCCGCCGAAATATCTACGATACGGTTTGAAAAATATTCGGCAATCAGCTGGATACAGGACTCTCTGGTAAAAAAGTAATCGTTATATAAATATTCGTCATATATCAGCATTAAAGATTCCATATAAATATAGCGGTTCTGTGATTTAAACAGGCTCCAGAACTGTTTTGGTATCTTATAGATTTCTTTCATTTTTACACCCTTGCATATCGCAAGCAGACTTGCAATATTGCCACAGAATAAAATGCGAAGCAAACTTCACAGGTTGTTAGAATCAGTTAGTGGCATCCTTTCATCGTACTTTATTTTCTTAAGCCTGACACCATGTGCCGCCTTTGCCGTTTTTAAATAAAACTTCCTTTAGACTTTACGGCATAAAATAACCCCTATAAAAGAACATGTTTAACTGTCCCCTTATAGGGTACCTTCTATAACAAAATCTTTATGATATCAGGAAATTAAGCGAAGCCGGCTTAAACCGGATCATATATTCTTTAATACCATCTAGCGAATAGCAAAAGCGGATCTGCCTCGGCTGCCACTTTATCCTCCGTTACCGGTATTGCGTCCAGTACAGTAAAATCATCCCAGGTATACCAACCGCCAAAAGTAAATCCTTCCCGCTCCGGTTTTGGTAATTTACCGTATTTTTTACCGCAGGTCACTTCCCTCTCATAAGACTCTCCATTGTAGGCAATAAAAGTAATGGTAAGTTTTTTCTCGGTCCAATGGGCGTACAGTTTCTTTCTGGCAGTTTCATCAAACACCGTACCGGCGGTTACTTTAACTCCGGCTTTTGCTATAGTGTACCAGCCGTCAAATACATAATTTTCCCGGGTGGGTACCGGCAGTTGTTTCAAATATTTCGTTCCATAATAAACGGTAACCGTATCCTGGCTTACCTTGCCTCCGTTGGCATCCATGGTTAAGGTATAGGGTTTCCCTATCCAATGTGCATATAGGGTGTGGTTACCCCGTAATTTAACCTTGCTGTCTTTCGTAATCTTATTACCGCCGCTGGCGAAAGTATACCAGCCATTAAAGTTATAATAATCTTTCTTTGGCACCGGCAGCTTTCCATAAGTTTCTCCTATGTTAACATCAACAGAACTGTTATCAAAAGTTCCTCCGGTTGCATCAAATGTCACCGTAAAAGTATCGCCGTTATTCTGGCCTGCTGCGTCTGCCTTAACCGGAATGGATATTATAAACAAAAGTATGCTAAGTATAATACAGATTGATTTTCCCTTAATTTTATTCGCCACAAACAAACCCCCAACTTAATTATAGTATACTTATTTTATCGGTTAATTAATGGATTGTCTTAAATAAATATCTGGCTTCTGTTGTAGTAAACGATAAAAACATTATAACATAAAATAGCATAATATGATAATTTAAGTATAAATTTTTTTTGAATAATCCAGGTATATATTGTAAAATGATTATTATACAAAGTTTTCCAAGCTGGCCAGCTTAATAGCTGAAGTAACTGCTATATATATATGAAGCAAATAACTTGATTCCAGTAATATCATTCTGGTAACATTATTTTAACATGCTTCTAATAACACCAGCTCCCATGGTATAAATCATCTGCTCGCAGATGCTTTACTGCCTAACTCAGGGTGTGAAATGTCCTTTATTTCACACTAGCTCCCATGGCATAAAACATCTGCTCGCAGATGCTTTACTGCCTCAAATCAGGGCGTTAAATGCCTTTTATTTCACACTATTCTTAAAAAAAAGGAAAAATAAAATGGGACAAGTAATCCTTTTAATTGAAGATAACGAGACTATGGTATTTGGCATAAAAAAATACCTGGAAACTAAAAATTATACGGTTCAAGCTGAAACGACCCTGGACAGCGCTTATAAATATTTAGAAACCGATAAACCGGATCTGATGATTGTCGACTGGAATCTGCCGGACGGTACCGGTGACCAGTTATGCCGCAAAATCCGGAGAAAATGGAGCAATCTGCCGATTATTTTTTTGACGGTACGGGGAGATGCAGCGGATATGGTACGGGGGTTTGATCTGGGTGCCGATGATTATGTGGTCAAACCTTTTCATCTGGATGTACTCTATTCCAGAATCCGTGCTGTCTTAAGGCGAAGCGGAAAAGAAGACAATAACCTGCTTTTGTGCGGCCCTCTCTCTTTCGATAAGAACCGAATGCGGGTCTTTTGCGGGAATGAGGAAATCCGTTTAAGCGGGCTGGAATATCAGCTGCTGCTTTTATTAATGGAAAATAAAAATCACATTCTGCCCAGAGGCAGGCTTTTAGAGATTCTGTGGGATTCGGAAGGCAATTTTGTCAATGATAATACTCTGACCGTTACTATAAAACGTCTTCGGGAGAAACTTCATAATCCCTCCTGTATAAAGACGATTCGGAGTTTCGGATACCGTATGGAGGAGGATGAATGAAAAAAAGAAATATTTACGGCATGGTTATCCTATCCGTATTGATAAGCTGCTTGTTTTGCAGCGCCGCCATAAGCCTTATTCTCTCAGCCCAATATGGTTCCAGCCAATACCGGATGCTGTCTATGCTGACAGAGTACATCACAGGCAAGGAGCCTCAGTCGGAAGATGAGCTCCTAAGCTTAATCAAGAACAGCACACAAAACGCCAGGATAGATGACTTTATGAACAGTTCGATAGATGACTCTATGAATACTATTCTCTCTTCTTATGGTTATACCCCTGCCTATTTTGCTGGCAGATATTTTGTCGCTGCCTTACCGTTTCTCATCCTATCCGTTCCGCTGCTTCTGTTTCTTTTCTATCTCCTGTACCTGGCCATGAGAAATTATTACCGGTTAAGAATCACCCAGCTTACCCGCTATCTGGCCCGGGTCAACGCAGGCGAAAATGCCCTGTTTTTTTCTCTTAGTGAGGTGGCATCCAATCCAAAGGACCCCTCTGCTTTACAGGAACAGCTCTTTCCTGCAGATAACGAATTCTCGCAGCTGCAGGATGAAATATACAAAACCGTCACTTCTCTGATCCAGACAAAAGAAATTGCAGTTAAGGAGCATAAAAAGCTTTCCGACAGCCTGGCCGACATCTCCCATCAGCTTAAAACCCCGGTCTCGTCAATCTCCTTAATGACACAGCTCTTAGGCAGCGAAGTAAATGCTATCGATGCAGTACAGATATTACAGCAGATGCAAAACCAGACTTCTCATCTGGAACAGCTGATTGAAACCCTCCTTACCCTATCAAGAATTGATGCAGGTACTCTTAAACTAAAGAAAACTAAGGTAGATATATTTACCCTGCTTCAGTTAAGTCTGGAGGCTGTGGAACCCTTTCTTCATCAAAAAAACATTCAGGTAACCATGCTAAACCATCCGGAACTTTTCTTTATGGGTGATTTGGACTGGAGCGTGGAAGCGCTGCTTAATCTAATCAAAAACTGCGTTGAACATACTCCCGAAAACGGTTTAATAAACATAGAATATTCCGCTAACCCCCTTTATGTCCAGATTGAGATAAGGGATAATGGCCCAGGTTTTGCCAAAAAAGACCTGCCCCATCTTTTTGAACGGTTTTACCGGGGTGAACATGCAGCAAACAGCGGCACCGGTATTGGTTTAGCCCTGGCAAAATCCATTATCGAACTGCAAAATGGTGTAATCCACGCAAAGAATTACTCAGAAGGAGCCGGTTTTATCCTGCGGTTTTACAGTCACTGAGATGTCACTTTCCTGTGATAGATTATAGGTAAGTGAAACTATATCGTTTCGCAATTAACTAGTAGGATTTATAAAGGAGGTATCCATGATGGAGATTTTAAAATGCGAAGCTTTGACGAAGTATTACGGAACCGGCAATACCAGGGTATCAGCCTTAAAGGGGCTGGATTTATCCGTTAAGAAAGGTGAATTTATCGCTGTTACAGGGCCTTCCGGCTCCGGAAAATCAACTCTTTTACATCTGATTGGGGGTGTTGACAGGCCCAGTGACGGAAAAATTAAAGTGGAAGGTGTAGATATAACTGGATTAAACAAAGAACAGGCAGCTGTTTTCAGACGGCGCAAGGTGGGATTGGTCTACCAGTTTTATAACCTGATACCCACTCTGGATGTAAGAAGGAATATTATGCTGCCTATGCTTATCGACAGGCGTAGACCGGAGGAAGCCTATTTTAACCAGATTGTTACTTCCCTGGGGCTAGAGGACCGGCTTGATTTTCTGCCGGGTAAATTATCCGGAGGCCAGCAGCAGAGAACTGCCATAGCCAGGTCTCTGCTTTATCAGCCCGCTCTTTTACTGGCCGATGAACCTACCGGCAATCTGGACCGTAAGAATTCCGGGGAAATTGTGGAACTGTTAAAACTCTCCAACCGGAATCTTGGCCAAACCATTCTTTTAGTGACCCATGATGAAAGCATTGCCCTCGGAGCTGACCGTATCATAACGATAGAAGACGGCGGTATTGTTTCAGATAAGGCGGTGAGATAATGCATATCTGGAAGGAGTATTCACTTGGGTACATCAAAAACAATAAAGCCACCGTCGTAACAATCCTGACAGCCGCTTTTATCGCTTCCCTGCTGCTTTCCCTGATCTGCGGTGTTTTTTACAATATACGGGCCGATGAAATCATGCTGATATCCCTGGAAGAAGGAGACTGGCAGGGAAGACTTATCGGAAATATCACTTCAGATAATGTAAAAATCTTAGAGCATTATCCCAACGTTAAAAATGTACTTCTGACAAAAGACCTGGAAACACAGGAGAATACAGCAAGCCTGTATTTTTACAATACCCGCAGTATATATAAAGATCTTCCCTGGATTGCAGAACAGTTCTCCCTTAAAACCGATACGAAGCCGCTTACCATATTATATCATGAAAAGCTGCTGGAACAGTATTTCATTTTTTCACCGGAAGAAGGGTATAAACCGCCCCTGGTACTGTTTGCATTCCTTTTCATCCTGCTGGCTTCCTGTCTTTCCTTAATCCTTATCATCCATAATGCCTTTGGGGTTTCCATGAATGCAAGACTTCACCAGCTGGGAATACTAAAAAGCATTGGGGCATCACCAAAGCAGCTGCGTATGGTCTTAATACAGGAAGCCCTTTTCTGCTGCCTGCTGCCTGTTCTTGCCGGGGTTGGGTCAGGCGCCCTTCTCTGCAGGCTCTTTATGCTGGTTATGTATCATGCGGTAGAATCGGTACGGGAATATGAATTACAGTTTCACTACCACTCTTTTATCTTTTTTGGGGCACTTATGATCTCCCTGCTTACGGTATGGATCTCCGCCTTGATTCCAGCCATAAAATTAAGCCGTCTGGAACCCCTTTCTGCAATCAGGTATGGCAGTGAGGAGCCTATTCATCGAATCAGGCGTTTTTTTCTTTTATCCCGGTTATTTGGTATTGAAGGGGAGCTGGCACGCAAATCTTTGTATAACCGCAGAAAAGCTTTCCGTACCTCCACCCTTTCCCTTACCTTATCCTTTCTCGTCTTTTGTTCCTTTCTCAATTTGGAGACCATATCAAGTATCAGTACCACTTATACCTTTTTTGAGCGTTATAAAAATAATTGGGATCTTCGGATTACCGTAACAGATCAAAGAAAAAGCCGGGATGAGCTTTTTAAAGAGATTCGGAATCTGGATGGTGTGAAAGACTGCGCGGCCTACCAGAAAGCTTCTGCCAAAGCATATGTTACGGCAGAGATGCTCAGTGAAGACCTGCAATCCCTTGGCGGACTTCTTCAGCTTAAAGAACAGGGAATCATTACCAATCATAACGGTGCTTTCATTCCGGTATCTCTGCTGCGGTTTGACACCGAGAGCTTTTTAAATTACTGCCGTGAAATCCATACGGACCCCAAGCTGTTAACCGAAGCCGGCAACCCCGGTGCCCTGGCAGTTAATACCATATGGGATATTACCAGCAGTAACCGCCGCAACCGGAAAATGATACCCTTTCTTAACCTAAAGCAGGTATCATCTCTTACCCTTTTGTATGATTCCGCCTTATCTCTCTGGGAAGATAACCGGCAGACAAAGGCACAAACAAAAGAAAACCGAAAGCCTGCCGCAGAGGTTTCTGTAAGTATCTCAACCCAGACAGACAAGTTCCCGGCACTTAGAGAAGAATTTCCGGACTTTTCGCTGCTGCTTGTTCTGCCGGATAGGGCTGCGGATAAGCTTGATGCATACTTTACGGATTCGGTAAGCTATTTTTCCATAAAGGCTGTTTCTGAAGAAAGAATACCGGATATCAGTAAGAACCTAAAGAATTTATTGGAAGATAATTATGAATATATACTGGAAGACCGGACAGAACTGGAACGTACCAATGTATCCATAAGAAATGCTTACAAGGTCGTGATTGGAAGCCTGGCGGCATTGCTGGTCTGCATTGGACTGGCGAATGTCTTCTCTAATACCTACGGTCATATCTATCAGAGAAGGCGGGAATTTGCCAGATATATATCCGTAGGTCTTTCACCTAAAGGCGTAGCAAAGGTCCTGGCCTCGGAAGCCTTAATCTTAGGCTTCAAACCGGTGCTTACCGGGTTACTTATCAATATTCCTTTGGTTTATTTCGCTTTAAAGGCAAGTCTCATTCCTCTCCAGGACTTTTTAGAACGGCTGCCGGTACAACCCGTTTCTCTGTTTGCCCTGGTAATCCTGAGCGGTGTAGGGTTTGCATATTATACCGGCGGCAGGAAGTTTTATAAAATGGATCTGATCGATGCCCTGAAACAGGACTCCCTAAGTTAAAATTATAATATACCTGTCACAAGAAAGAATACCTGTCACAGAAAACCGGTATTCTTTCTTGTGACAGGTATAAAAGCAGCCTTTTCTATTTATTAAGATCAAGTCATTTCATAGGTTTCATTATCTGATATCATAGACACTTCTTAAAGTAATTCCTTCTGGTTTTCCGCTTAGAATCTCGACTCTTTTCTCTCCGCCGTTCATATCGAAATAATTATCCGACAGAATCAGGTCTTCCTCTGCATTTAAGATTTCAATGCTTTTGGCATAACTGTCAGCCTTTACTACAATTGAATTGCCTTCCACACGGCAGGCAAGCTTTGGGTTTTCATATTTAAAGTATTTCGGATAGGAGAAAATAACACTTCCGCCTGAAACCGTTTCCCCATTATAGAGCAGTTCATAGCTTACATATTCCGAATAAATATTCACCTCCGGGAGCTCTACCTTAGTCAGCCACACACTGGTTAAGGCAGGTACGTTTATTATTTCTTCTTCCTGTCTTATCACCTGGGCTTTTGCATTACGTTGTGACCACCTTACCGTCACTTCCCGGTCCGTTAGGGTCTCATTCGCCACATTTAAGCGGATAGACTTTTCAAAGGTATAGTGTTCGCTGTTGACTCCCTTGCCGGAAGTCATCAGCCCCTCTTCTTCGCAGGAAATCATCAGAGGAGCAAAGAAGCGTTTTGCATAATAATGAAGCGCCTTTAACCGTCCGCAGTAATCCACGGAGGACCAGGAAGCTACGGGCCAGCAGTCATTTAGCTGCCAGTAGATAGCTCCCATGCAGCGGCCCCGGTTTCTTCTGAAATGTTCCACCCCGTAACGGATGGCGTCGGCCTGCAATAACTGGGAGGTATACAAAAGCACCTTAAAATCCGTAGGATAACGGTAAGTCTGCTGCATATAGTTCATGATTTTCCCGTTAGCACTGCCGTTTCGCTGATGTTTTTCCATGACATAGGAAAATATATTATAATCTTCCGGATCATCCGTAAAGGTTTCAATGGTCTTCATGGAAGGGAAACTCTGGAAACCGAATTCCGATGCATAACGGAAAAAGAACTTACGGTATTCGGAAAAAGGCTTATTGCCATGCCAAACATCCCAATAGTGTACATCTCCCCGGTCCGGACTGTTGGGTTCGTCAAAGCTTCCGCCGGAGGAAGGACTTGCGGGCCAATAAAAGGTCTGGGGATCATATTCCTTTAATACCTCCGGTAATAAACGTTCGTACATGAAGAGATAATCCCTGACTTCCCGTTTCGTTTTGATAAATACCCCAACGGCAGCAAACATCTCCATTTCGTTATTGCCGCACCAAAGTCCTAAAGAGGCATGATGACGGAGTCTCTTAATATTATCAACAAACTCCTGTCTGATATTGGCTTCAAATTCCGGTGTCAAGTCATAGGCACCGCAGGCAAACATAAAGTCCTGCCATACCACAAGTCCCAATTCGTCACAGATATCATAAAACCAGTCATCGGGATAATAACCGCCGCCCCATACCCGGATTGCATTAAAGTTGGCAAACCTGGCTTTCTCCAGCAGTTTTCTGGTAACTTCCGGATTCACTCTGCCTAAAAGACTGTCTTCCGGAATATAATCGGCACCCATGGCAAAAATATCGATTCCGTTTACCTGGTGGGCAAAACTCTCTCCCCACTCATCCTTTTGCCGGTGCATGGTCATAGTGCGAAGTCCGATTTTCTTTTCCTGGCTGTCTAATTCTTTGCCGTCTTCTGTTAAGATAACCTTAATAGTATAGAGGTCCTGTGCTCCGTATCCGTTGGGCCACCAAAGACAGGGATTCTCAATGTTTATTTCAGCCGGAGAACCTTCATAGACTTTACTTTCACCGGAAGGCGAGGTAATCATCACGTTATATTCCAGTTTTTTTTCCGCAGACAAGGCTTCCTGCTCCGCGGCCTCCACACTGACCTCCAGCTTTAAGGTAACCAGGTTTTCTTTATGCTGCTGTGTAATATAAAAACTGTCAATTCTGGCTTTGTTAATTCCCAGTAAGGTTACCGGTCTGTATATACCGGCATCCGGCAGCCTAATACCCCAGTCCCAGCCAAACATACTGTGAGCTTTTCTCATATGGACAAAACCCTCCATGGCATCTTCCGAGCCAAGATTCTTTCTGTCGGCAAAAGCTTCCCGGACAAACTTTGTGGGGGAATGGAAGAGGACTTTTAATGTATTATCCCTGCCGTTAAGCAGCTCTTTCACATCAAATTCCCAGATACGGTGCATATTAAAGGTACTGCCAAGATGGCTGCCGTTTAGATAGACTTCCGCCAGGGTATCCAGTCCGTCAAAATGCAGTATGACCCTGTCACTGTCCAATAGTTCCTGCTCACAGGAAAAATCCGTCACATATTCATAATCATATTCCATAAGTTCCAGAGCTTTATCTTCATTATCCTTCCAGAAGGGATCTTCCATCTCCCGGTTTCTGAGTAAATCCGTATACACGGTGCCCGGAACGATGGCTTCCAGATAATCGCCTTCTTTAAGCTTTTTCATTTTCCAATTATAATTTAAATTTTTTTTCCACATAGCGTACCTTGCTCCTTGTGTTTAATCTGACTGAACAGTCCCTTCATTCCTGCTTTTTATTACAGGATTTTATTGCATTAACTTGTATTGCATTATTAATATAAAATAAATATAGTTTCTTATAATATTATTTAAGTTAGGCAATAAACTTATAATCACTCCCTCAATAATTAATTTTTAAGTTAGGAAACAAACTTATAATCACTCCCTCAATAATTAATTTTTAAGTTATTGCAATTATGTTTATTACTTTAACAATATCATTTTATAAGTTGCTAAAATTATATTTATTACTTTAATAATAATACTTATTTTTATTTTGTACAATATATTTATTACATAACGATAACGCATTTCGAAACAAATTATTATCAGGGACTACATCAATTCATATCAACTCCTGCCAATTCATATCAACTCATATTTAACCATACCACTTACTTTAATAAGTTATTGATATAATCCGCTAATTCATGAATTGTTACCGTAACCTGTTCCATGGAATCCCGGTTCCGCAGGGTTACCGTGCCATGTTCTAAGGTATTGTCATCTATGGTAACCGCATAAGGAGTTCCAATTACATCTCCTCTTCGGTAACGCTTCCCGATATTGCCGGAATCGTCATAGGATACCATAAAATATTTCTTTAGTTCCTTATATAATTCCAGTGCTTTTTCACCATGCCGTTTCTTAATTAACGGTAATACATTAACTTTAATGGGAGCAAGCCTTGGATGAATTTTTAAAACCAGTCTGGTTTCACCATCCTTTAGCTCTTCTTCTCTCAAACCTTCAAACATAACCGCCAGAAATATACGGTCCAGCCCATAGGTGGATTCCACAATATAGGGAATGAATTTTTCCCGGGACTCTTCTTCATAATACTCCATGCTCTTTCCGGAGTATTCCTGATGCCGCTTTAAGTCAAAATCAGTTCTGTTATGAGTACCATTAATCTCTCCCCAGCCAAAGGGAAACAAGTACTCAATGTCGCAGGCCGCTCTGGCATAGTGAGCCAGTTTTTCATGGTCATGGTATCGTAAATGTTCTCTGGATAGTCCCAGAAACTCAAAGAAGGAAATTCCATACTCTTTAAAGTATTCATATAAAGCTTCGTCGCTGCCTTTTTTGCAAAAGGTCTGAAATTCCATCTGTTCAAATTCTATGGTTCGGAAAGTAAAATTACCGGGTGTTATTTCATTCCGGAAGGCTTTCCCGATCTGACCGATACTAAAGGGCAGTTTCGTCCGCATGGTACGTTGTACATTCAGGAAATTAACGTATTCTCCTTGTGCATTTTCAGGTCGTAAGTAGATCAGGCTGGAGCTTTCCTGGGTTACTCCTCTTTGCGTGGCAAACATCAGATTAAACTGCCGGATATCCGTAAAGTTGGATTTCCTACATTTCGGGCAGGGAACCTTGTTCTTAAGTATGAATTCGTACATTTCTTCAGAAGTCATTGCATCCGCATTCTGGCCTGGGTCATATTCATTGATCAGGTTGTCGGCCCGGTGTCTGGTTTTACATTCCTTACAGTCCAGCAAAGGATCCGTAAAACCGGCTAAATGTCCGCTGGCTTCCCACACCCCCGGATTCATCAGAATATCCGAATCAATTTCATAGCTGTTGTCTCTCATCTGGATAAAATAGTATCTCCAGGCATCTTTGATATTATTTTTAAGCCTGGTGCCTAAAGGACCGTAATCCCAGGTGTTCGCAAGTCCTCCGTAGATTTCGCTGCCCTGGAATATGAAACCATACTGATTACAAAATGCAACAAATTCATCCATTGATAATCTTTTCATTGTATCTTCCTCCATTTACAATATATTTATTTAATTTTAAGATATAAGAAAGAGTCTGGCTCGCCAGACTCTAGCGCTGACGCGCTGTCACGGCAGTGACAACTTCCTTAAGCGCATCATGTGCATCCCCCCGGAGGGTTTTTATCGAATAAGACGAACTTTCCTATACGATAAAAAAAGCCCGCCCTAAACAAATTGCTTAGGACGAACTTAAATTCTCAAAAGACGCCAAAACGTCTGTTTTAGTCCGCGGTACCACCTAATTTCAGGTCAGAAAACCTGCTCTTAATACAGCACATACTCTATGCCGCTTCCTATGATAACGGTGGAATCCTCCGTTGGTATCTACTCGGAAACTTTCCTTTCAACCCACAGCTCAAAGGTGCCTTCTATGTTACTGTCCTAAAGATTTTCACCAACCATCTTCTCTCTGATAATCCAGATAACATATACTATTCCCTGTCACAGCTTTTAAATTTTTCTCATTATATCATTCCCTGTATTTCAAGTCAAGAAATTAAAATAAAATTTGCCTGATAAACCAACATTTAAATAAAGTTGTCTGAATTCCTGTTCCTTTTTAAATCGGCTTCGATATTCCAAGTGTATTCAATTCGATTATCTTAATTATGTTTTATGAAAAATATTCTTTTTTATTTTACTATTTATTCTGCTATTTTATTTTAATTGTATTCTAATGTCCAAACCGTTATATTTATTGTATGATTATGGTAATAAAAGATTCACAAATGGTTGTAAAAAATCATAAAAGGACTTTCATATAGTATTATAATTAATAGCCTATTCTATTATACCAAAACAGGAGGTATCCAATCAGATGAAAACGGATCATACTTCAAAACCAAACCATACCAGCAGGCTTAACGGCAAGTATTTACTAATTTTAATTCTTGCTCTGGTCATAGCATTAATCGCCATCCGGTTAAATAACGGCTCCCCTGATAAAAAGGAAATAGCTCTTAAAGCCGTATTGGAGCAAATGTATAACGGCCCCGACAGAGAATTAATCCAGTTAAGAGATCAGCTTACCCTGCAGCCGTCAAGTGATATTGATGCTGCCGGTAATACGGCTTCTCCGGATGATAACGATTTTATAGATAAGCTTTATAATATGTATCATCCATATTTTACAGAAAAGGCATATGAAGCTTTTCTAAAAAACCGTTATCCCGGCAGATACCAGTTCGACGCTGCTGACCGGGGCTATACCATTACAACAGACAAAATAAAAATAGAGCAGCATGAGGCATCGGCTTACGCCTTTACTCTCCATCTGAAATACCAGCCAAAAGACGGTACGGAACAAACAATTCTGATAAATGGAACAGCCGAATTTTCAGAAGACAGCAAGATTTCATCTCTTAATTTTGAAAACGATCTGCTTAAAATACTAAATAACAACAGCCATTAACGCAAAGGCTGGTGCAAAGCCGGATTTAGCTTCCGTATCCTTTGCACCAGCCCTATTTTTTATCTACTGAATATTCTTTATAGCTTTTTTAATATATAATCATATAGTCATTGCTGCGTTTTACAGATTACCGTCTGCACTTACCCTTACCGCCTTACCATTATATAATTTAACCGTCTGCTTTGTCTGTTTTATAATAACTTCTACCGTCTGCTCTTCCTTTGCAGTTAACAGAGCATAATCCAGTGCATTATTCTTAAACCAGATATCTGCGGTAATATTTCCGCGGCACTTAAGCCCTTTTATATATCCGTCGGAAAATTCTCCGGGCAGAGCCGGCAAAAGATGTATTTTACCGGTTTCACTCTGTACAAACATCTCTGCTAATCCTGCTGCCGCTCCGAAATTACCGTCAATCTGAAACGGAGGATGTGCATCAAACATGTTCTTATAGATACCGGAGCCGTCGGAAAAATTAAAGCCGGTGGAATCAGCCGGGCGCATGATCATTTTTAACATCTCCAGACACCTGTCACCTTCCTGCAGTCTGGCCCATAAACATAATTTCCAGGCCTGTCCCCAGCCGGTACCAACGGATCCTCTTCGAATCAGGGAGGTCCGGCAGGCTTGTGCCAATTCGGGCGTCCTGCTTAAGGAAACTTCCTGGGACGGATACAGGCAGTACAAATGAGAGGAATGACGGTGCTGTACCTCTGTCTCTTTATAATCTCCGCTGTATTCCAACAACTGTCCTTTTGAACCAATTCCATAATCCGCTAATTTAGGAAAAGCTGCTTCAATCTCCTCTATTACAGGATTCTTTAATCCCGTCTTGTTAAGCGCCAATAAGGAGGTGCTAAAGAGCTCCCTCAAGATTCCGATATCCATTGCCGGCATTTTATCCAGATGATTTACTCTCCCATCTTTATAATAGGCATTTTCCGGAGATATGGAGATTCCGGTTACAAGTTTTCCGTCCTTATCTTCCGTCAAAAAGTCCAGATAGAACCGGCAGGCCTTTAACATTATAGGCAGGGCAGTTTCTCTTAAAAAAGCTTCATCCCCGGTAAACAAATAATGCTCCCATAGATGCCGGCACAGCCACCCCGAAGACATGGGCCAGGGGGAATAGCCGGTACATTCCGATTCCCCCGGAGTTCTGGGTCCAACCGGAGGGGTATGTGCCCAGATATCCGCATTGTGGTGGGAAACCCAGCCATTGCAGTTATAATGCAGCTTTGCAGTTTTCTCACCATTTTTAGAAAGATTCGTAATCAGATCGATAAGGGGCTCCGTGCATTCGGATAAATTACAGGTTTCCGAAAGCCAGTAATTCATCTGGGTATTGATATTAATTGTGTAATTGCTGCTCCAGGGCGCCCGCAATTCCTGGTTCCAGATTCCCTGAAGGTTGGCGGTCTGGGTGCCGGGGCGTGAACTTGCAATTAAGAGATACCGGTTAAACTGGAAAAACAGTTCGTATAACCCCGGATCTTTTTCGCCATTGCTAAACGCAAGAATTCGTTTGTCGGTAGGGATATCCTCCCTGCTCTCACCCAGATAAAGCTCCATACGATTAAACAGCTGTCCGTAATCCTTTTGATGTTCCTCAAACAGTTCTTCATAGGACTTTTCAGCCAGCTTATTAAGACAATTCTCATTTTTAGCTGGTGCATTTCCCTCCGGTGCCAGGTTAAAAGCCGTAAAACTGGTTGCCAGAGATACCAATAGAACCGCTTCTGTAGCATTTTTAACGGTAATTGTCCCGTTACCGGTATTTATTACACCATCCGTTGACTGTATATGAATCCGTCCTTCAAAGTTCACCGTCAAGTGTTCATCATCATACATTATAGGATCGGCCACATCATAATAACTGGGCATAGCCTCATAGGGTGCCCTGCCGGAGAGAATCAGGTCAGCATCTATTATCCCTGAAGAGGACTCTAACAGACTGTCGGCAGATACTGAAAAATTAAGGCTGTTATTTACCGAAGAAATAAGACGGATCACCATTACCTCCGCCGGTTTGCTTACAAAAACTTCACGGCGGTATTCAACGCCGCCGCATTTGAAGGAAGTAGCTGCTGCCGCCGAAGTGATATCCAGTTCCCGTCGGTAAGCTTCTGCCTCACCCTCCAGTTCAAAATCCAGATACAGATTACCAAAGGGCAGATATGCCTCCGTCCAGTGTCCCAGCAGATGCAGATTGGTTAGTTCCTCCGCTTTCTCTATATCCCCTTCCATTACGGCTTTGCGGGCCAGCTCAATATACTCTCCCGCTTTGGCATTATTCTTATCCTTAGGGCAGCCGGACCATAGAGTATCCTCATTTAACTTAATAATTTCATGTGCGGTGCCGCCGTACACCATACCCCCGATGCGGCCGTTTCCCACAGGAAGTGCATCCTCCCATATCTCGGAAGGCTTGTCATACCATAATTTCAAATGTTCTGCCATGGTTATTCTCCTTATAATAAATTCGTATCGCTAAGTAATTGTGAAACACCTTTGTTGTATCTATATATTTTTTTTACTGTTTATCTATTATAACATCAGGTATGGATACCTTCTTATCATCAAAGTTATTACGATAAACACCTGCATTTTTACAATCTGACAGAGTTATTACTTCGAATGCATCCTCTAAAGAATCACTCTCCCGAATAATGGTATTCTCATAGAAGCTGAGATTTTCCACGTTCTTTGCGTCCAATACCTTATCATTTTTTATATGGAAGGTATTGTGATGAATCCGGATGTTTTTGTGAACCGGGTAATCCTCTCCTGGAAGCACTTCCCCCTTTACAACCGGATGGATACTGATAGCCGTATTTCCCTCTGCAAAGCCATAGGGATTTCCCACATGGAAAATGTTATTACGGATTTCCATATCCCTTACCGGGCCGGATTCATACCACTCGTCACTGTCATTGGATACAAATATGGAAGCCATACTCATGCTGTGGAATTCATTTTCTTCAATTAATATCTTTTCTCTGGTCGTACATAAGATTCCTCTGGTGGGGATGGTTTCAAAACGGCATTTTTTTATGAGTACGGAGGGGGTATAAGTCACATTTTCCGCTACGTATTTTCCTTCTGCTCCGATTCTATCTCCCAGACATACCGGAAGTTCTTCCAAAAAGTCAACCCGCATACAACGGCCATCTCTGTACATGACGGCTCCCTTATTATCCACCGTATACTCCTGTTCCCCGTTTACTCCCTGTAAGGTATCCCTGGCGTAAAAAATCACTTTATCCCCCGGATGAAATTGGGGAAATCCGCCCTGCTGGTCATGGACGTATTCTAAAACCAGGGAATGGTTTTCCAGCATCTCCTTAACTCTTGTAAAGGTACCGTGAATATTGATGGCATCATCATGAGAATTGCCAAATTCACATTCCTCAATCCGAATTTCACCCGCCGCGCCGGACACATGAATCAGATCAGCAAACCCGGCGGCTTTCCGGCCGGTATTATCCCTTGGGACAAATCTGCACTGATAAAAGGATACCTTGCGGCACATCTGTGTAAGCCAGCCAAAGCTGTGGAGGTAGTGCACTTTCACTTCCCTGACACAGATATCTGCGCTTTCCCAGAAAAAGGCTCCGGCAGTTTCCCGGTAGTCATTCCGGCAGATTTCAAAACACATCCCTGCTTCGTAACTCCTGGCTTCACTTTCTTTATAAGTTACCTCAATCCGGTGCCCGGTAAGTTCTTTCACCTTTTCCAACTTCCATAAGGGCCATATCTCTTCTTCACAACGAACGGCAGTTTTGCTGCCGGGCCGGTATAAAACCAATGCAGCCACCTTTTCCTGATTCTTAAAACTCCAGTAGGTTTCTCCGCTTAAGGGACTTTTTTCAAACCAGTTGACATCCTTACCCTTAATTTCAAAGCTTTGTGCTTTGGGAATCTGATAGGTGACCCGGTTTCCCTCTACATTTTCTACCAGCATTTCCGAAACCGTTGCACAAGGAAAGTCCCAGGCGAAATTCTTAAGTTCTATCCCCTTGCAAAAAACTGCGGCAAATGCCATCATATTTCCGTGAAATACAAATAAAGAACCATCCCCGTCTATACAGAGGTTTTCCTGTTCTTCCATTAAGAAACCGATTTTTTTCTCCGGATAATCCAGACTGTTGGTATTGGAAGTATGAAAAGTCCTTGACAGGGCATATTCCTTATGAAAATGATACTCCCCTTTGGGGAAAAAAAGAGTGACCGCCGCTTTCATACCCCTGATATCTTCCAGTGCCTTTTGCACCGGTATGGTGCAGTCCGTACCCTGCCCGGATTTAGCACCGTAATCTAAAATATTTATTATTCTCCGTTCCATATTGCTCCTTTTGTACACCGCAGACAGACCACGGTACTGCCGCAAAGAATCCGTCTTCCGATTCACTTCTGCAACCGTTCTCCTTCTGCATCACTATCCTACTCCTTAACCGCACCGATTAAAACACCTTTTACAAAATACTTCTGTACAAATGGATAAATAACCAGAACCGGAAGGGTGGTGACCACTATTGTGGCATAACAGATTACCTGTTTTAACAGATAAGCGTCGGCTTCTGTCTTTAAATTATTTTGAAAGGAGGTTTCCATAACATCCTCCTGCACCAGAATCTCCCGCAAAAACATCTGCAGCGGATACAGACTGCGTTTTGCCTGTAAATAAACCAGTGCGTTATACCACTCGCCCCATTTGCTTACCGCGTAAAACAACACAATAGTCGCCAATGCGGCTTTTGACAGAGGCAGCACAATTTTTAATAAAATTTTCAGCTGACCCGCGCCGTCCAGTTTTGCCGATTCGATAAGGCTTACCGGAACAGCCTCAAAGGAAGTTCTTAAAACAATCAGATTCCAAACACTTAATGCTCCCGGTATAATCATTGCAAGAGGTGTATTGGTAATACCCATTTTCTGTACGACTAAAAAAGTAGGTATCATACCCCCGTTAAAAAACATGGTAAATATAATAAATAGTAAAATTGGTTTTTTTAAAAGATAACCTTTTAGAGATAAAGCATAGGCTCCTAAAATGGTGATTGCCATACTAAAAACCGTACCAATTATAACATAAAAAATGGTATTCCGAAAGCCTATCCATATATTTGCCGTATCAAACACCTGTTTATAACCCCGCAGGGAAAAACCTGCGGAATGCAGCAGTATACCGCCTGCTTTCCCAAGTTCCACCGGATCGCTGAAGGAACCAAATACAACATATAAAAAAGGATATATGGTTACAGTCATCAGTACCAGCATAAAGGCATAATTAAATACTTGAAAAATCCGTTCTCCCTTACTCATTTTTATTCTATTTTTTACTTTTCTGCTCATAGTTTTCCCCATTTCTTCTTTACCATATGCTGGTTTCATTTACTTTACGGCTTAGCCGGTTTGCACCTGTTAACAGTACCAGATTAATGACCGAATTAAACAGACCTACGGCGGAGGAATAACTGTAATTCATATCTTCAAAACCTTTGCGGTAAACATAGGTAGATATAATATCCGAGGTTTCATAGGTTAACGGTGTCTGGAGCAGAAATGCCTTTTCCCAGCCCACGCTCATGAGGCCGCCGGCTGCCAGTATAAACATGATTACAACCGTAGGCATAATCCCTGGAATGGTTACATGCCAGATCTGCCGGAACTTATTGGCGCCGTCGATTCTGGAAGCTTCATAAAGCTCCTCCTGTATTCCGGAAATGGCAGCTATGTAAATAATGGAACCCCAGCCAAAACCCTGCCAGATATCCGAAATCACATAAATGGCCCGGAAACTGTGGGGATCACTGATGAGGCTTCCGGTATGCCCGGTTATGGAATTGACCAGAGTTGTAATAAAACCGCCGCTGCCTGTAAACTTAAGTATGATACCGGATATTACCACAGTTGTTATAAAGTGGGGCAGATAAGTTACCGTCTGTATCACTTTTCGATAGGAAAGCAGACGGATCTCATTTAAAAGCAGGGCAAAAATAATCGGGGTCACAAACCCGAAAAGCAGGTTCAAGCCGCTAATCCATAAAGTATTGGACAGCACCCTTTCAAAGTAGATGGAACTGAAAAATTCATTAAAATATTTGAATCCCACCCAGGGACTCTGTAGAATCCCAAGCCTTGGCTTATAATTTTTAAAGGAGATTAAAATCCCGTACATCGGCATGTAACTAAAAATAAAAAGATAAATCAGGACCGGCAGCAGCATAATATAAACTGCTTTGTTTTTTCTTAAGTCCCTCCATAAGTTTTTCATATTTTCCTCATTTCTACGCTGTTTTTATGCAGGTTAAATTTTTGTGCACAGCGCGGCCACAAACCCGGCAAATTGAAATTCTACACTTTTCCCGTCAAGATGCCCACTTCTATATGCTCATGTTTCTTATGCGACTATCACACTAACGCCCATATCTTTCAGGCATAAATCGTGAAGAATAGCCTCTTTTACTATTCTTCTAATGACTCGCATTCATTTCGCGAGGCAATTCCCACTAACGCCCATGCAATGCCACAAGCCTGCTTGCGGTATTGCATAAAGAAAGCTCTTTAATTCTTTTGTAAACAGAAACGGCTTACCTGCTCTTTATCAAATACAGATAAGCCGCTGCCGATTAATTAAACTTCCTGGAACTTTCCCCTTCGTAAACCTTTATTTTCAGGAAAAAACAAATACACTTTATTCCTTATCTGGACTGATAACGGTCCGTTGCACTCTGATATACCTGAATCATATCCTGAATATGCAGGCTTTCCAGTTTACTGATGTAATCGTCAAACTCATCCAGGGGGTCGCTGCCGGTTATGAATTTTAAGGTCATTTCATTCACATAGGTGTTGATGTCTTCATTAAAATAACTGATGGTTTCGGCTTCCTCTTCATTAAATAACAGGAAATTGGAAATCATATTCTGGGTTCCCATCTCCTTCCAGAGTGTTAAGGCATCGGGCTGGGAACCTAAGTTATATTTCTTGGTTAAGATGTAGTTTAAATCCGTATCTTCTTTGGTATGCCACTGCTGCGGTGTCTGACCTAACAATTGTTCTTTGGTTGCATTTTCAGGAACCGTAAGCAGTACCGGAATGCCGTCCTGCATTTCGTAACCAACACCTTCCTGCCCATTTGCTAACATTAAGTCTATGTCTTCCAGATACAGGGCATCCAGCAGAGCGATGCAGGCCTCCGGATCTTTGGCATCCGCCGTAATGTATTTATTATCACCTAAGGATCTGGAACTGTTTCTCAAACCGCTGATTGTATCTCCCTTCTTTAAAACCGGATACGGTGCCGGCTCTAAGGCTTTGGAAGTATCTTTGGATTCCGTTGTTACATAATATTTATTGCCGTAGTTCCATAAGTGGGTTACGACAGCTCCGACTTTGTCACCGGCCAGCATAGACATTATGTCATCGTTGGTAACCGTTGAAAAGTCCGGGTTAACCAGTCCTGCTTCATACCAGTTATGTAATGCAGTCAGGTAATCTTTATAGGCAGGTTCATAAGGACCGAAAGCAATCTTGCCGTCCTTATTTACATAATATCCGTCATCATCAATACCATAAGCTGCGGAGAAATAGTTAGAACCTTTATAGGAATCCTTGTCAAAGGCCAGCGGGTATTGAATTCCGTTATTCTTCATGGCGGTTAATACGGCAGTCCAGTCGTCCATGGATTCGGGTACGGCAAGTTTGGTTTCTTTGAGTATATCACTGCGAAGCAAAGGTCCCGAAAAGGTCAGGTCTGCCTCTTCGCTGCCGCAGATTTTAGAGCCCAGCCTTACCACTCTGCCTTGGTCGTCTACAGCCGCCTTTTTCAAAAATTCATCACTCATAACTAATTTGTTAAAGTTCGGAGTATAAGTATCATTGATGTATTCGGTATAATCATATAAAATTTTATCTGCGTAGGCCATTTCAATGCCTCCCGGATAATAGGAGTCGATACCGTTGCAGAATATCATATCCGGCAGTTTGTCCGATGCCATCAGTACGGAGAAGTTATCACTTTCCTGGCCAATGGGCGGAGACATAAATTCAAACTTACAGTTTAAGAGTTTCTCCAGATCTTTTAAAACCGCATAATCTCCCATATTATCCGTAGCTTTTGCATTGTTGCCCGTCATGGAAAACCAGATGGTAAAGGTTGTTCCCTGCAGATCCGGATGACCTTTCTCATCATAGGTAAAACGGCTGCCGTTATTGCCAGGTGCCCCATCCGTATCCTTTGTACCGGATGCTGCCCCATTTTCAGATGTTGCCGCATCCTTTCCCCCATTTGCTGCCGTCTCTGTCTTTTTGCATCCTGCCAGACTAAAGATCATAACAGTGATCAGGGTCATGGATACGGCTGTCCTTAATAGTTTCTTCATAAAAAAATACCTCCTGTTTTGTTTTATCCCTTCCGGCGTTTTAATCCATCCGTTGTTTAAACAATCCAGTGTTTAATCCATCCGGTGCTTTATCCATCCGGTGTTTAATCATCCGGTGTTTAATCATCCGTTGCTTAATCCGTCCGATGCCATTGGGATAAATCCACTATACATACGGATATACCGATAAGTAAATTATCACTTTCTGCCTTTGGCCAGATATCATTTTCTGTTTATTCTGAGAATAGTTCTGATACACTAATTTTGATCTTCCGTATTCCGTTTTTGACCTGCCAGGTACTCCTTATACTGTCCGGGGGTAATTCCTTCATTTTTCTTAAACACCCGGATAAAGACCACATCGGAATAAAATCCGGTCATTTCCGCAATCTTCTTTATTTTAATATCCTTATTTTTCATCATGATTTCTTTGGACATGGTAATCCGGTACTGATGAATGTATTCCAGTATCCCCATACCAGTCTGCTTTTTAAAATATCTGGAAAGATAGGAGGTGGATACCTCCAGTGTCAAAGCAATGTCCGCCACGGAGAAATTACAGTCGGTAATTCTTTTTTTGATTACGAAAAGAATCTTTTCTACGGAGCATTTATCCGATTCCCTTACCTCAGCTTCTTCCTCCGACATCTTCTGCAGTTTGGTGACAGTCTGGTAAGCTTCATTCATATTCTCAATATCCCGAAAAGCACTGCTGAGATAAACCATACAGGACAGCTTTTCCTCCTTGAGCAGAGAATCCTTTATGTACTTCCCGCAGCTCTGTAATTCCTTCTGATAGGAAAACGCATGATCAGCTCTGCCGCTGATCATACAGTAATACTGGTCTTGCGTTATCATAACGGATACGCTGTCAAATATTATACTATTTTTAAGGATATGGTTCTTCACCAGGTCTTTTATGGACTTAAGCGAGGCCGCGGCAATTCTGTCAAGGCTTCCCTTTTCATCGTTCTCAAAACTAATCAGCATTAATCCGAACCAATGGTCCTTTACATCAATACCATACAACCGGCAGCCTTCTTTGATACCCTGGGTGGAAGCTACATGCCCCAGCATGACCTTTTCCAAATAGGCTTCTTTTAATTCATCAGAGTACTGTTTCACGGTTAAAATCAACTGGTCATTCTGATTCTTAACCTGGTGAAAGGAAAAATCCATACGCTTGCTAAATAGAAAACATAAAAAACCCGTAATACAGACACAGAAAAAAAGAGCCAGTGCCGCGTACATTCTGGCAAACTGGATGGAATTATGGAATACGGAATCAGGTGTAAGATAAATGAACGATAATCCGTACTGCGGAGAAATTAAAGTCTGTATTTTATATTTTATCCGGTTTAAGG
>JAEZSL010000188.1 GCA_023443925.1 Bacillota bacterium
AATCAACAGAAAGTAATTATCGGAAAATGGCTTGCAGCAAATTCGGAATTAATTATTTTTGATGAACCAACCCGGGGAATTGATGTAGGTGCTAAATCTGAAATTTACAAGCTGATGAATGAGGTTATAGCAAATGGAAAAACAATTCTGCTGATTTCATCAGAAATGGAAGAATTAATGGGTATGTCAGATCGAATTATTGTTTTGGCGGAAGGCCGGGTTACCGGTGAATTAAAAAAAGAGGAATTTGATCAGAACACCATAATGAAAATGGCATCCGCCGTTTAGGAGGTAAAGTTTGAAAGTTCCTTTCAAACTAATTATTAAAGCAGTAACGCAGACAGGTCTGCGTTATGCAGGAGGTATAAAAATGAAAAGCACAGTTCTAAATATATTTAAGGAGAAGGCAATCTGGATTGTATTTATTATCCTGTTTATTGCTTTTTCACTGGCAAATCCCAGATTCCTTTCATCGAATAATTTATTTACAATAGCACGACAGGTATCCATGTTAGGCATAGCGTCTATTGGCATGACTTTTGTTATATTGATTGCCGGAATCGACCTTTCCGTAGGATCACTGATTACACTGGTGAATATTGTAGCGGCATATTTAATGGTAAAAATGGGTTTTGGTATGGTCACTGCGGTTATTTTAGCATTGATAATGTCTATGTTAGTCGGCATTCTGAACGGCTTTTTGATATCGTCAATTGGTATTCCTGCCATTATTGCAACCTTTGCAACCCAGATTGTGTTTGAAGGTGCCTCCTATCTTATATGCGGCGGTACACCAATCTATGGATTTGATGAAAGATTTAAAGTAATCGGACAGGGTTATCTGGGGCCGGTACCGGTACCGGTTATTATCATGATAGTTTGCTTTGCGGCCGGCTCGTTTATTTTAAATAAAAGTTATTTTGGCAGGTATTTTTATGCCGTGGGCGGTAATGAAGAAGCTGCCAAGCTGTCCGGTATCCGGGTAGGCCGCACAAAGTATCTGGTTTATGCATTATCCGGCCTGTTTGCAGGTCTTGCCGGTATTGTAATGTTGTCCCGTACTAATTCGGCACAGCCTACAGCCGGTATGGGCTATGAATTTGATGTTATTACCTGTGTTGTACTGGGCGGAGTTTCCATATCCGGTGGTTTTGGTAAAATGTCAAATGTAGTAGCCGGTGTATTAATTATCGGTATACTTACTAACGGTATGGTACTTTTAAATGTAAGCACCTATATGCAGATGATCGTAAAAGGTGTCGTACTCGCATTGGCGGTAGGCTTTGACAGCCTCCAGAAGAAACGGGCACTTACCTAAAGGTCATAAAGAATTTTACAGCTTATATAATAGAATAGCAGTTACCAGGCACCGGCTGGCGCCATTAAAATTTATCATGTAAAGGAGAATATAAAAATGGGAATTATAGAAAGAATGCGGTTGGACGGGAAAGTATCGTTTGTAACAGGCGGAGCACGGGGAATCGGCAAGGCAATCGCCGAAGCTCTTGCGGAAGCTGGAAGTCATGTTGCTATTGTGGATGTGGATATCGACGAGTCATTAAAGACCGCAGAAGAAATCGCAGCTGCAACAGGCGTTAAAACAATTGCAGTAAAAACGGATGTTACAAGTCAGGCTGAAGTGGATGATATGATTGCCACGATATTAAAAGAATTCGGCAGAATCGATGCTGCTTTTTGCAATGCAGGTATATGCATGAATATTCCGGCGGAAGAGATGACTCTTGAACAGTTTAAAAAAGTAATCGACATCAACTTAACCGGTGTCTTCCTAACTTCACAGGCTGCTGCAAAAGTTATGTTAGAACAAGGCAAAGGTTCCATTATCAATACGGCCTCCATGTCCGGCCATATTGTCAATGTACCACAGCCCCAATGCTCTTATAATGCATCAAAAGCAGGTGTAATACAGCTGACCAAATCCATGGCAATTGAATTTGCGAAACGGGGTGTCAGGGTCAACAGCATCAGCCCCGGATATATCGGAACAGAGCTTACACTGAATTCTCCCAATCTGAAGCCTTTAATCGAGAAATGGAATGCTATGGCACCTTTAGGCAGAATGGGCCGCACGGATGAACTTCAGGCCATAGCCGTATATCTGGCAGGAGACACCAGTGACTTTACCACCGGGTCCGACTTTATTATAGACGGAGCTTTCACCTGTTTCTAATACTTTAAGGAGGATCAGAATGAAAAAATATACCATCGGTATCGATTATGGTACCTTATCCGGACGGGCAGTCTTAGTGGATGTTGAAAACGGGGAAGAGATCTGTTTTTCTGTTTCGGAATACAAACACGGAGTTATGGATGAATACTTACCCGGCTCCACCCTTCGTCTGCCGCCTGAAACCGCCCTGCAGCACCCGGAGGATTATCTGGAAGTATTAAGAACCACGGTGCCCAAAGTGCTGGAACTGGGGAAAATCAGTAAAGAACAGGTGATTGGAATCGGCGTTGATTTTACCTCCTGTACCGTACTCCCGGTAGATAAAAACGGTACACCGCTGTGTTTTTTGGAAGAATTTAAAAACCGGCCCCACGCCTATGTCAAGCTGTGGAAGCATCATGCCGCCCAGGCTCAGGCTGACCGTTTTAATGAAGTTGCCCATCAAAGACAGGAAAAATTTATGGGTCGTTACGGCGACAGAATGTCTTCTGAGTGGGTGGTTCCCAAGGCAATGCAGATCTTAAAGGAAGATGAAGAAATTTATAACGCTATGGATGGTTTTATCGAAGCAGGCGACTGGATTGTCTGGATGTTAACCGGAGAAGAAAAGCGCAGTTTATGCCAGGCCGGTTATAAGGCAGTATGGTCTAAGCAGGACGGGTATCCCTCTAAGGAATTCTTTGCAGCTCTGGCTCCTGGAATGACTGATTTTGCAGAAGAAAAGTTAAGAAGTGATATATATGCCACAACCGATTGCGCGGGTTATCTTAGCGAAAAGGCAGCCGTGCTGACCGGTCTTTTAGTAGGAACCCCCGTAGCGGTAGCTAACATTGATGCACATGTGGCCCTGCCGGCAGTCAGAATTACGGAACCCGGAAAAATGCTTATGATAATGGGTACCAGTACCTGCCATATTATGATGAGTAAGGAAGAACATTTTATACCCGGGGTAGGCGGTGTGGTAGAAGACGGTGTGGTTCCCGGCTATTATGCTTATGAAGCAGGCCAGGCCTGCGTTGGAGACCACTTTGACTGGTTTGTTAAAAACTGTGTACCGGCGGATTACAAAGAGGAAGCGGAAAAGAAAAATATCGGTATCCACAAACTTCTGGAAGATAAGGTGAAAGACCAGCTGCCGGGAGAAAGCGGACTTATCGCCTTAGACTGGTGGAACGGTAACCGCAGCGTTTTAACCGATGCGGATTTAAGCGGAATGCTGTTAGGTGCAACTTTACAAACAAAGCCGGAAGAAATCTACCGTGCGTTAATCGAAGCAACGGCATATGGTACAAGAATTATTGTGGAAGCCTTTGAGGAAGGCGGCGTACCCATTGAAGAACTTTACGCAGCCGGAGGTATCGCACAAAAAAATGAGATGATGATGCAGATTTATGCAGATGTGACCAATAAGGAAATCCGGATTTCTGCGTCGAAGCAGGCACCGGCTCTTGGTGCCGCGTTATTTGGTGCGGTTGCGGCAGGGGCTGACCGGGGCGGTTATGATTCCATTGAAAACGCATCCCTTCATATGGCCAGATTACAGGATAAGATTTATATACCCAATGCAGATTATGTAAAAAGGTATGACACGTTATTTCAGGAGTATAAGATTTTACATGACTACTTTGGCAAAGGGGAAAATAATGTTATGAAACGGCTTAAAGTCATTAAAAATAATGCGATGAGGGCTGATAAGTAAAGCGTTGGGGTGCTTCATGCATGTGGGGCATCCCATTTTGCTAAAAAAAACCTTTTGATAATGGAATCATAGGAACAAATCTATAAATGCTTATAATTATAAAATGGAATGTGCAAATATTTATAATTTGTAAATAAAGTTCATGTAAATATTAATAATTGACAAAAAAATAACACTCTTTTGTTGATATATTGTAAAAATATAATAAATAAATATTTATGATATACAAAAAATATGGTATAATGAATATGATTTCGTTCTTTAAATCTATGCTGTTTGTGAAAGGTGTTGAAATAGTGCGCGCTAAGTTGGTCTTATGTATAATAGTATGTCTGATGCTGTTTTCTTCCTGCAATCAGATTAAAACCGGCGGATCTGTTCATAAAGAAGCAGCCGGAGAAAGCGAAAAACCTGTAGTGATAGCCTTTGCACATAAAAGCTTTAATTCATATTTCTATACCATAATGAACGAAGCAGTTAAGAAAGCCGTTGAGGAACGGGGCTGGGTTTTTGAAAGTTCGGTGGCCGATTACGATCCTATGAGGCAGAATCAGCAAATCGTAAATTTCATTAAACAGTCACCGGATGCCATCATAACAACAGCAATTGACAGCATATCCATAGAAGAAGTGATTCACAGGGGCAATGACGCGGGTATTCCAATGTGTACCATTGACACCAATGCGGTGGGAGGAAAACTGGCCATCGATGTCAGCTTTGATAATTATAAAGCCGGCCAGATGGCGGCAGAGTCCATAGTAGAGCAGCTGATAAAAAAATATGGAACAGCAAAAGGTACGGTTTTTAATGCTTACGGCGAACTAAGCAGCAATGCCTGGCGGCTTCGTAAGGAAGGCTTTGAATCCGTAATCAGCCGGTATCCGAATATCACCTATCTTCCCAAAGCAACCGAAGGAAGACCGGAACTGGTTAAGGAAGAGCTATTAAAGGCCTATGAATCGGGGATTACCATTGATGCCGTGCATGCTTCCAGTGAGCATCCGGGCCGGGGGCTGGTGGAAGCCCTGCAGGAATCGAACCATTGGTTTCCCTTTTGGGAGGATGGACATGTTATACTGGTTACCATCGATGCGGAGCCGTATTTTGTGGACCTGATTAATAAAGGATATGCAGATAGTGCGGTTGCACAGGATGTCATCGCCTACGGTAATATAACGGTTGACCTATTAGCCTCCTATGTACTGGCCGGAAAAGAGATTCCGGAAGGAGAATATTACAGCGAGGACACATACTGGCAGGTCTGTGATATCAGTATAAAAGATAACCAGGCAAAAGTAACGATTCCGCCTTATATAATCAATGCCGATAACAGTAACGATGAGAGACAGTGGGCGTATATAGCGGAGAAGTTATGGGGTTTTCAATACAACAAGTAGATTTGGGAGCTGGCATGATAAGCAGATATCTGGGCAAGATAAAAGAGCAAATTTTAAATAAACTCTACAAATACAGTATATATAGACGCCTGATCTGGTGCTTTATTTGTATGTTTGTTTTACCCATACTTTTAATCGGCGGGTACAATGCCGTATATTCTTTCTCAAAAAACGAACAGGAAGCAAAGATTTTTCTCCAGGAATCTTCGGCACAGATTGCCAATAACATCTCTTATTTTATGTTTTCCCATATGAACCTTCTTGAAGAAGTTGCAACAAACACAGAAATTGTGAAAGACCTTACTGTCTATAATTATGTGGACTGGAATAAAAAAAGCGATATAGAAAACCATATACGGCTGGTGCTGGGCAGTACCTTCGGGGCAAGCGGTGCCATTAATGCCTGTGAAATGGTGACCTTGAACCATACCTATTTTTATTATCCGTCACCGGTTTCAAACGGCGATTTTACTACAAGTAAATTACTCTCGCCGGAAGCTGACCGGGTGCTTATGAAAGTAAGCCCCAAAGAAGTTCCCAGCGACCGCAGCAGCTATGTAATACTGACCAGAGGAATTTTTGGCAGTGATAATGTCTGTATTGGAAATATTGTTGCCGCTTTGGATCTCTCCTATTTTAATAAAGTCTGTTATGAAAACGTAACGGATTTATTAAATGAAGTAATGATTATTGATGAAAACAATATTATTATCAGTGCCTCCAATGAAGAGCAGGTGGGATCGGTTTTCGGCGGCGATAAAGTGCTTTCCGTATCCATTTCCAAGTCAATTGCAAATACGAATCTCACCATTGTAAATCACATCGGAATGCAGACACTGCTTAGGTCGGCGTTTATACAGTTTGGCATTACCTTATTTACCGCGGTGCTGTTTGCCGTACTGGCCCTTACTTTCGCCATATTATTTACAAAAAGTATAAGCGGGCCGGTAAACCGCTTAATGGAGGAAATGAACAAAACAGAAGTAGAAAAATACGTAGAAGACGATGGTGATGATGAATACCATACCGTTATCGAAGGTTTTAACAAAATGAGCGGTAATCTCGTTGAAGCCATTAAACGGCAGTATATTATAAAACTGCAGGAAACAAAGCTGCGGGAACTGAGAAAGGAAGCCGAGTTATCCGCACTGCAGCAGCAGATCAATCCCCACTTTTTATATAACACCCTGGAATCCATCTATTGGAACGGCCAGTTAGAAGGTGACGAGGACATCAGTGAAATCGTTAGCGCCCTTGGTAATTATCTGAGAGTGATTATTGTAAAAGGAAGAGAGTATGTCACCATTGAGAACGAGGTTGAAAGCGTTAATAATTATATATTTTTACAAAATAAGCGATTTGGAAACCGGATTCAAAACAGCTGGGATGTATCTTTGTCCCTGCGCCTTGTAAAAATAATAAAATTAGCCATTCATCCTATTGTTGAAGATGTTATCTCAACAAATCTGGATGACATTGAAAGCCAGATTGAGCTGAATATCTCCATTGCAGAGGAATTTGATACAATCCAGGTTGTGATGACGGGGCATGCGGTAGAATATTTCCTGAGTCTGGCCGGTAATCCCAATCGGGATACCAGGGGTATCAGCAGTGTGGATGAAAGGCTGACCCTTTACTATGGGGATGCATATGGAGTTGTTTTAAACAACAGGCAGGGCGAAATCAAAGTAACCATGCCGGTCTATAAAAACGACCAAGGTGAGGGGAAAAAGTGATATGGATGTATTTGTAAAAGCACTTAGAAAGATATCAATACGCAAACGCCTTGCTTATGCCTTTCTTATACTGTGTGTGGTTCCCATTTCGGTTATGATCATTATCAGTGCCGCGATCGAGTTCATTTATTATAACAATAATCTCAGCAGTAATTATGAAAATTTTGCATACGAATCCAACATCAGGGTAAACGACGTATTTGAGCAGCTGGAGCTTAAATTTAAATATCTGAAAGAAAATAATGACATTTTAACAGATCTGTATCTGTTTGCAACCACACAGGAATATCAGACCGATGGGGTAACCAACCGCATCGAGAATACCATCGCCAGCATTATGTCCACACAGGGTGAGATCGATTATACCTCAGTCTTTTTGAAGAACGGCACCTCGTTTTTATACAGTAAAGTTCATATAGATATGGAGAAAATCAAGAGCCTCATAAAAGACGATCCGGGCTGGTATTATCTCGATTACGGCAGAAAACCGGTGCTTTGCCGTACGGAAAATATAGAGATTGATTATACCATCGGGCTGAAAGCACGGTTTGTGGTATTGATTAATCTGGAAGAAATCGAAGACATACTGGACAATGCGGTTGGTTCCTCAAAACAAAGAATCGCAATTACCGACAGTGGAGGAAGAATTGTTGCTGGTTCACAGTTTGAGAAATCGGATTCGGTATATGAAGTCACCGTACCGATTTCTGATACCGGACTTAGCGTGAAGAATACTTTTAGCAGGGCAAGATATGACTTAAGGGGACTCATTACTACAAGCCTGATATTTTTTCTGGTATTAATAGCCTCCGGGGCCACTATTTATCTGGTTAATGAAAGTATTAAGATTCCGTTAAACCGGCTACTGGGACGGATTGAGCAGATCAATGAGGATGAATTGTTTGTCAGGAAAGAGGAAAGTATTAATGCCGACTCCAAGGATGAGCATGTTATATTAAATAATGTATTTACGTCCATGCTTAACCGGCTTAATGAAGTGCTGGAGGAAACCTATATAACCAAGATTAATGAAACTGAACTCAGAACTAGAATAAAGGAACTGGAACTGGTTGCTTTGCAGCAGCGGATCAATCCCCACTTTTTATACAATTTGCTGGATAATGTATTCTGGATCGCACAAATGAAAAATTATGAAGAAATCGGTGAAATGGTATCTGCCCTGGGTGAATTTTTTAAGACAAGCGTATCGGAAAAAGGTGCTTTCGTAACTATCCGGACAGAAATTGAAAATGTAAAGAGTTATGTCTGCCTGCAAAAAATTATGCATAAGAACCAGTTCGTGGAGCAGTGGGATATAGATCCGGAAATCGTGGGGTATAAAACAGTTAAGCTCATTCTGCAGCCGGTTATCGAAAATTGTATTGTTCACGGTTTTGAAGGAATGGAGGGAGGCGGTATCATTCATATCACCGGAAGAAAAGAGTCGGATACCATTGTTTTTGAGATAAAGGATAACGGCAAAGGCATGGAAATGGATGTCTGCGAAAAGATAAGACTGAAGATGAACAGTACGATTCTTGGAATCGGGGATAGTATTGGTATGAGAAATGTGAATCAGAGAATAAAGATATACTTTGGCGAACCCTATGGTATAAATATTAAATCCAAAATAAATGAAGGTACAACAGTAAGCCTGTGTATCCCGATTAAGGAGTAATATATGTATAGATTGATGGTCGTAGAAGATGAAGATATGATACGCAGAGGCATAGTAAACAGTATTCCCTGGCAGTCTTTAGGCTTTGTAGTGGTAGCAGAAAGCGCCAACGGCAAAGATGCACTGGAACAGCTGGAGAAAAATCAGGTAGATGTATTGCTGACCGATATTAAAATGCCGATTATGGGAGGAACCGAACTGTCCAAAAAAACAAGACAGTTATACCCGGATATTGAAATAATTATCTTAAGCGGATTTGCCGAATTTGAATACGCACGTCAGGCCATTGGCTTTCGGGCTTTCGATTATTTGCTTAAACCTACCAATAAGAAAAAACTGCTGGATGCTTTTACGGCGTTAAAAGAAAGTATGGACCAAAAGCGAGAGATAAAGGAAGAGATATTTTACAGCAATATGTTTATTAATGCGGGTTATGAAACCATGCGGAATGAATTTCTCCAGTCTATGTTAGAAGGGGATACCAGTCTGTTTAAAGATTTTGATGAGAAAACGGCATCCCTGGAACTGGATTTTTCCGGACATTATTTTACTGCGGCTACGATTAAATTTGACCGAAAGAGCATTTACAAAGAACTGGAATCCTCCTGGGCTACCGATAAGAGACTGCTTACCTTCTCATATCGCAACATTTTAAAAGAAGAATTAAGTAATGTCGATAATGCTTATTATATCGTTAAAGATTATGATACCATAGACTTTGTATTCTGTTTTTCCGCCAAAGAGCGGCAGGAGGCGCAGATGATACCCTGTCTGGAAAGTATCAGTGAGAATATTCATAACTGCCTGTTTAAGCAAATAACCGTGCCTTATACCATAGGAATCGGGCTAAGTTACCCTTCCATACATCATATTGCAAAATCTTACAGCCAGGCAAAGCGCTCCATTCAGAATAATTTTTATCTTGGTGACCAGAGAATACAGGTTTATCAGGATAATAACGAGTCAAAGTATGAGCAGAATTTTATCCGTTTTTATCCGGAAGAAATGGAGCATGTGGCCGTATCCATCGGCAACGGTAATTATGCCGACACGAAAAAATATCTGACCTCCATTTTCCGGGTGCTGATGGAACAAAATCTCTTGCCGGAGATCGTAAAAAATTATTGTATCGCCCTTAAACTGATGGTTCAATCAAAGATTGCCGACAGTTATGAAGTAATGGAGAAAATCATCGGTGATGAGTACAATGAATTTGTAAAAGAAGCATTAAATGTAAAAGAACTTGAGAACTATATTGTCAATGTTATGACAGCATTGGCAAAAGAAATTGATCAGACCATTGATCCGTTGGAAATCAAGGAACAACGTAAGGTAATTGATAAGGCAAAAGCGTATATCGGGGCACATCTCAGTGAAAAAATTACTTTGAAAATGATCAGTGAACATGTTTATTTGTCTGAAACCTACTTTAGTTTCCTGTTTAAAAAGATTATGGGGATTACTTACATCGATTATATACAGAAACTTCGTATGCAGGAAGCTAAGAAATTGCTGGTGAATACCAATTATAAGGTCTATAAAGTTGCAGAATTAATTGGTTACAGCGATTACAAATATTTTTCTGTCCAATTTAAGAAGTATGCTGCTCTGACTCCGAAGGAATACCGGAATCAGGGAAGGCGGGAAGCAAAACAATGAGGTGTTGCCTATGGGGAAACTCAGTAAGAAAATGAGCCTGCTGCAAAAAATGGTTACAGTCATATTAACCGTTGTGATTGCACCAATCTTGATTATAGGAATTATAGCTACAAATATATCAAAAACCGCCCTTGAGAATCAGTCACAAAAGTCCAGAACAGCCATTACTGCCCAGACAGCGGACCGGATTGACCAGGAAATGGACCGGATTAATCAAATGATTTTACAGGTTTCTATGAGCACTGCCTTTCAGGAGGTGGTTAAAAATCTGGAAGCGAAAAAGGGTTTAAGCGGCAAGGAATTAGCAGAATGGAATTTAAGCAGAATGAAATATCTGCAGGTTCTTGATAAAGATATTCAAAGTGTTACAATCTCAAATAAATATATCAGCAATATGTCTTTAATGTATATTACAGGCGATATTATAGGGCCCTCCAGAAATCTGCCGGAAGAAACCACAGATATTCGGGATACCAAAGTATATCAAAAGCTGATTCAGAACCAGGATATGGTCTGGCTGAGTACGGATGAAGCAGATATGTATGTGGACAGCCGTTATCTGACGGTGGGAAAATCCGTCAGGAGCTTTTATTATTCGGATTCGGAACCGGTTGCGGCAGTTGCCGTGGAATTAAGCTATCAGGCATTTCAAGCCATGTTATCAGGAATTAAAATCGATGAGAAGGATATGTCCTATCTTATCGCGGCTAACGGCAGCCTGATTTCGTCACAGCCCTATGAACAGACACAGAAGGTGGAAAAGGAACCGGTATTTGCAGAAGCAGCAGCACGGGCGGAGAATACTCCTTCGGATACTTTTATAACCGCTGTGGAAGGAGTCCGTTCTATCATAACTTATAAAAAGTGCGAAGAATCGGGATTAATCTGTATGGTCGTAATTCCGGAAGCGGAAGTAATTAAGGGTTCTGATGAAATCAGAAATTCCATATTACTGATCGGTGTTCTTTTTTCAATCTTGGCTGTTCTGGGCGGTTTATATTTTTCATTGAACATGACAAATGATTTAAAACATGTGGAAAAGACAATGTTCCTTTCTGCAAAAGGCGATCTGACCGTTACGGCGCAAACGAAGCGTACGGATGAAATCGGAAAGGTTGCAGCCTCCTTTAACACCATGGTACAAAGCATCCGAAAGCTGCTGGTACAAAGTAAGGAGGTATCGAAAGAGGTAGGTGAAACGGCAGAAGCTCTGGTAAGGATATCGGATTCTTCTTCGCTCTCCGTAGAGGAGATATCCGCTGCCATGAATGAAGTTGCCCAGGGTGCCGGAAAACAGAGTGTAGAAGTTGACCGGAGCATGTCTATATTCAGAGAATTGGCAGAGGATATACAAAATGCCGTAGTCAGCACAAATATAATGGTAACCGGAGCAAGTCAGGTTAAGGACTATACGGTTCAGGGTATTCAGGCGGCTAAGATTCTGGATAAAAAGGCGCTGGAAGTGATAACAATTACTGCCCAGGTGGTAGAGCAGATATCCGGACTGGCTAAAAACATGACTATTATCAGTGAATTTACAAATATATTAAATGAAATTTCAGATCAGACAGAATTACTCTCCTTAAATGCCTCCATTGAGGCCGCAAGAGCCGGAGAACAGGGGAAAGGCTTTACGGTTGTGGCTCAGGAAATCCGTAAGCTTGCCGAACAGTCCGGCAGCCAGACAAAGAAAATCGAGCACCTGGTAAGTGAGATCCTGTCACAAACCAAGGCCTCGGCAGAATTCGTACTGAAAGCCAATACCATCATCAGGGATCAGGCAGAGTCAGCCAAGGAATCCGCTGAGAATTTCAGCAGGATTGATACTGCCATGAATGAATTACAGCAAAATATGAACCGGATTAGGAGTGTGATTCAAAAGATTGATTCGGGGAAGGAAAGTGTGTTAAGCAGCATTTATAGTATTGCAGAAGTTACTGAGACTGCTGCCGCCTCCTCGGAAGAAGTATCGGCTTCCACCCAGGAGCAGCTAAGTGCCCAGGAAGAACTTACCCATATGGCAGCTATGCTGAATCAGTACTCTGTAAGTCTTAACGAAACACTTGAATATTTTAATGTATAAATTTAATTTCAAATTCATTTATTTAAATTAATGACAGAAAAATGTTAACATATATAACATTCATCTCTTTTATGCATATATTGTGATAAATAGGATATATCCTTTTGGCGGTATATGGAAAAGTAAAATGCAGTAATTTAACCGGAACCTTTACTTCGATTATCGATGTTACGATATGGATATGGCTTTATTTTTTTGCTCTGAGCCTGTTACCGGTATAAACTGCATATATGAAAAGGAGATGTAGAATGTATAAAGTTCTTATGTGTGTGTTTTTCCCCCAGGTCTATACGGAAATAAGTCAGGGTTTTAAAGAGGCCGGCTGTGTTGTAAAAGAGTTATTTATAGGGGAAGAGGATATAGGTAAATTTGATTCTCTTGAGAAGAAACTGATAAGTGCAATTGATGAATTCAAGCCTGATTTTGTATATTCTTATGGCTGGTGGAAGGATGTTATTGATATCAATGCATTCTTTGATGTAATTAAGAAAAAAGGGTTATTTCATGTATGGTGGTCTTCAGATGACCCGGTTTGCTGCGGTCAGGTATCCCTGCCTGCCGCAAAGAGAGCGGATTTGGTTTTTACTCCCGTAGAGGAATTAATACCGGAGTATGCTAAATTTGGAATCAGGGCATATTTACAGCAAAATGCCTGTGCCTCCCAATATACAAAAGTAAAACCCAAAACGGATTATCGGAATGATCTGGTCTTGGTAGGAAATAATTATAGTTTCCGGCATGTGGATGCTGAATCAAAAAAGCACATCTACTACACCTTCAGGGTGGACGGTATCTATCAGATTCTGGCACCTCTGGTTGATGCACAGAAAAACGTGAAAGCATACGGCAAATGGTGGATGGATTATGACCGGGCTTATATCCTGCCTACCGCAAATTATGGCGGCGTGCTGGAGAAGAAGGAAATACCATATGTTTATGCCTCGGCTAAAATTTCTCTGGGAATCCAGCAGGTAGCAACCTCAGCAACCTATATTTCTACCAGAACCTATGAAGCCCTTGGATGCGGTGCCTTCCATATTACACAATATTCGCAGGGCGTAGAGAACTACTTTAAAAAAGGAGTACACCTGGTATGGTCCAGTTCAAAAGAAGAGACTCTGGATCTCGTAAATTATTACCTGGCTCATAAGGATGAAAGAGAAAAAATAGCCCTTAACGGCAAACGGGAAGTGGATGAAAAACATAGACTCGTTCACCGCGCCAAGGCAGTATTGGATACAGTTGCTCAGTATGTTAAGAAGTAAGTAATGAAAGGCAAGTTTAGGGTAAGTGTCTTTTTAACGGCACCTATGCTCAGCTGTATAACCTGCAGTCAAAAATTTAAACTGTAAAATAATTTCATATCCTGAATTGAGAAGAAAATCACCGCCGGATCTGTTATAATTACAGCAAAGGAGGTGATTTTTTGTATTTTGAATATGGCAGCAGAGAAATAGAATTTTTAAAGGAACGTGACAAACTGCTTGGTGCCGCCATCGACCGCATCGGACCAATACAACGGGCTGTGGAGAGTGATATATTCTCTTCTGTCGTGCATCATATCATTGGGCAGCAGATTTCCACTTCGGCACAGGCAACAATATGGCAGCGGCTTAACGGCAGGGTAAAAGAGATCAATGCAGTTACTGTATATGAGCTTGGAGTGAATGAACTGCAGAAACTTGGAATGACTTTTAAAAAAGCGGAATATATCTCTGACTTCGCAGATAGAGTCCGAAACGGGGATTTTAACATAGAGGAACTTTATAATCTGTCCGACACCGAGGTTATAAAAAAGCTCTCAGCTTTAAAAGGCATCGGCGTCTGGACAGCTGAGATGCTTCTGATATTTTGTATGCAGCGTCCCGATATCGTAAGTTACGGCGATTTGGCTATTTTGCGGGGAATGCGGATGCTCTATCACCACAGAAGCATTGACAGAGATAAATTTGCAAAATACGCAAAGCGTTATTCGCCCTATGGCACGGTAGCGAGCCTGTACCTTTGGGCAATTGCCGGAGGGGGGATACCGGAAATGCGGGATTATGCACCGAAAAAGAAAAAGGAGGGTGCGAAAAAATGACCCATGAAGAAATGTGGAATGCTGTATTGGAAAAGGATGCAGCCTATGACGGTATTTTTTTCTACGGGGTAAAATCGACGGGAATATATTGCAGACCTTCCTGCAAATCGAAAAAACCGAAACAGGTCAACATTACTTATTTTGATACGGGGACGCAGGCAAGAGAAGCCGGTTTCAGACCCTGTAAGCGTTGCAGAAGTGATCTTTTTGAATATGAACCCATAAGGGAAATAGCCGAAAAGGCCAAAAGACTGTTGGAGGATTCTTTTCAAAAGAGATTCGAACTGAACCGTGAACTGGATCAACTGGGGTTGACGCAGCACCGTATGGCGGAAATTTTTAAGGCGGAATACGGCTTTACCTTATATGAGTACGCGTGCGAGCTGCGGCTGAAAAGAGGCAAAAAGGCTTTTGACAGATAGTGAAAAAGATATTATTGACATCGCCTACTCCACCGGATTTAATAGTTTGTCGTCGTTTTACCGGTTTTTCAAAAACAAAGCCGGAGCTGCTCCGGCTGTCTATCGAAAGGAGTCCCGAAAATGACTAAATATGCTTACTATCCCTTTGTATTTGGGATACTGAAAGTCGGTTATACGGATAAGTCGGTTATTTCATTGGAACGTACGGCTCAGATAGATTCCGTCAATGAACCATCTGCTCTTTCCGAGCTTGCCTTTAACCAGATAATTGAGTATTTAAACGGCAGGCGTACTGATTTTGATTTTCCTTATGAGCTTTCCGGTACTGAGTTTCAGAAAAGAGTCTGGAAGGAGCTTTGTCACATTCCATATGGTGAAACCCGTACCTATAAGCAGCTTGCCGAGGCTATCGGACATCCAAAAGCAAGCCGGGCGGTGGGTTTGGCAAATAGTAAGAATCCGGTAGCAATTGCCGTACCCTGTCACCGGGTAATCGGATCAAACGGCAGCCTCACCGGATATGCAGGCGGCCTTGATATGAAAAAAGCCCTGTTGCAGCTTGAACGCACCGGTATATAATAATAATCAAAAGCTTTATGCCGGTATAAATTTGAAGTATTAAAAGCGGCCCTGGAATATTTTCAGGGCTTTTTTGTGTAGAGGAAGCACCGCTAAAGATTAAAAACAGTTTACCTGCAGAAATACAATTGGTGAGAGGGAAATAAGTAAAAAATATGTAAATTTAGGATATTTCTATTGACAGAAACAGGATAGTCGAATAATATATAAACAAACGTTTACTTATTTTTGGAGTTTATATTAACACTGAAACCAATCAGGGGGGATAATTATGAAACAGACGAAGGAAAAAACTGAGGGAAAAAAAGGTACCCTCACAAGAGAACTTATCTTTACGACCGCTGTGGATCTCTTTTCTCAAAAAGGTTTCAGCGGTGTGTCGGTGCGGGACATTACAAGAGAGGTCGGCATCAACGAAAGTTCCCTCTATAATCATTTTAAAAATA
This sequence comes from Bacillota bacterium, assembly GCA_023443925.1. The sequence goes on from JAEZSL010000188.1 coordinate 15,974, forward strand.
AGGAAGCTCTGCTGGCGGCTATTTTTGAATATTTTAAAGGTGAAATGAGCGGAGCCGTTTTTACGGAGGAAGATGTGGACCAGATCATTGAACAGATTGGCCCGTTAGTCTTTTTAGAGCAGTCCCTGGATATATTTCTTCAGAGGTTGGGAAGCCCTCTTATGAATAAGATAGGGCGCATTCTTACAATTGAGCAGTTTGCGGATGAAAATATCCGCCAGTTTTTCGAACAGCAGATATTTGAGCTTCCCCGCCGTATTTATACCAGAGCATTTACCAAGATGATACAGGACGGGGCAATACAGGCGCTGGACCCTGTTTTGCTTGCAGAGGAATATCTGGCGTATTCCGTTAGTCTATATTATGAATATGCAATTGTAAAACACGAAATTATTGAGGCAGAATATATAAAAGGACTTGTTTTAAAACATATTGAGTTTTTCTGGAGCAGAATCAAACAATAGAAAGCAGAACCAAACAAATAGAAAGCAGAACCAAACAAATAGAAAGCGGAATTGAGCAATAGAAATTAGAATCAAGCTATAGAAAGCAGAATCAAGAGTTAAAGACGGGAGGGAATTGAATGAATAAGAAGAAAGTGATAATCATTGGTGCCGGTATGGCAGGTCTTTCTGCCGGTTGTTATCTCCAAATGAGTGGTTATGAAACTGAAATATACGAACTTGGGTCGACGCCGGGGGGCTTATGTACCGGCTGGGAAAGAAAAGGCTATTCTTTTGATGGCTGTATCCACTGGCTGGTTGGCACCAGACCTGCGGTGAGTATCTATCACCTGTGGAATGAGCTGATTGATATGAAGCAGCTGCCGGTGGCTGACTATGAGGAGTATTGTGCCATAGAGGATGAAGCAGGAAACCGCTTCACGGCATATACCGATATTAGTGAGCTGGAAAAGGAAATGAAACGTGTTTCCCCGGAAGACACTGTTCTCATCCAACAGTTTATCCATGGTATTAAAACCTTTCTTGACTTTAATCTGCCGGTGGAAAAACCAATGGAGTTTATGTCCCTTTCAGAAAAGTTCCGTATGATAACAGGAATGCTGCCGAAACTTCCTCAGATGCTAAAATGGCTGCGGATGAGTAATGCGGACTTTGCGGAAAAACTTCACAGTCCTCTGCTGAAACGGTTTTTCACAAAAGCTTACCCAGGATGCTTTACCATGCTGGTTACTCTGATTAATTGCGGCTGGCTCCATAAAAAGGGGGCAGGTTACCCTCTTGGTGGTTCTATGAAGCTTTCCCGCCTCATGGAACAAAGGTATCTTGATCTTGGCGGCAGCATCCACTACCGTTCTCCGGTAGACAGGATATTAGTACGTAATGATAAGGCTTACGGTGTCAGAGCGGGCCAGGAAGAACATACCGCAGATATCGTGATATCGGCAGCCGACGGCAGAAGTACCATCTATCAGATGCTGCGTGGGGAATATCTGAGTAAAGCCTTCGTCAGTTTGTATGAAAAAAACGAATTATCACGTCCCGCACCCGGTATGTATTTATCGATTGGTGTAGACCGCAGTTTTGAGTGGCAGCCCCATTGGATTTTTCTCCCGCTGAAGAAGAGTATTACTATTGACAGTAAAACCGTACTGGAGGAGCTGGCGTTAACCATTGTTAATTTTGACCCGACGGCAGCCGGTTCTGGAAAGACCTGCATGACCGTTATGTTATCCAGTAATGACTGTTATTACTGGGTGGAGCTCAGGATAAAAGATAGACGACGTTATGATGAAGAGAAAAGGATAATCTGCAGCCAGATTCTTGACGCTCTGGAGGAGCATTTCGGAGATTTCAAAAACCATGTTGAAGTCTGTGATCTGGCCACTCCGGCAACCTATGTGCGTTATACGGCGAACTGGCAGGCCAGTTCCCAGGGATGGTCCGCCAGTAAGAAGACTTTTGGCAAGAGTATTCCCAAAGAGCTGCCGGGACTTAAGAATTTTTATATGGCCGGCCAATGGGTGGAAATTGGCGGCGGTGTACCTATGTGTATGATGAGCGGAAGAAATGCCGCGCAGACTATTTGTAAAAGAGATAATATAAAATTTATGAATGGTATCCAGCTCCAGACTGCGGAAATATAGTATTAAAAAGAGATAATATATAATAGGGAAAAAGAAATAATATATAATAGGGAAAAAGAAATAGGAATAGATATGACTAGTAATAAATTAATCAAAATCTACAAATTAATTACAGCTATATCAAAAGACAAAGATTAAATGAAATTAATCTGAGCATAATAAATAATATAAAAGATAAGAATTGCATATGAGGGATAACTATATAGAAACCGCCAGCTTTTTGATAATACAAATAGATGGCGGTTTTGTTATAAAATGGATGGCTCCTGTTTCTTTGAATAAGGAGTTACCTAAGTTTTTTACCTTCTTCTAATAATTCCGCGGCTTTTCTGATACGGTTCAATCTGGTTTCGGGACGCTTTGCCGATATAATCCAGCTAACATACTCCTTTTGTGCTGTAAAGGACAATGCCTCGAAATTGGACAAGGCATTTATATAATTTTTCATAGATTCGGAAAAATCTTCGGGTATTACGACAGAACGTTCTTCTTCATCTTTCTCAACAGTTACCATTATTTCATCACCAAATCCTTTACCGATTTTATTGCGGATATCCTGTGTAAGACCAAGAAGATAACAACCGCCCATATATACGATGGAGCCCCGGTATGGTATACCGTCGAAAGTTGCTTTTACTTTAACACGCTTCGCACCGAAGACCTCATTGACGTCAAAGGGAGGCTCAATATATGCGGCGTTTTTATTTTCATGCTGTTTAATAACTGCCTTAAATTCCTGCTTCAATTTAAATCACTCCTTCCATTGTGTTAATGGATAAATAATAGTGTACATATTTAAAATATTATTTCATTAAGCCAGGATATATATACTTATGCAATGGATTATAACAGGTTATGTGGGTTTTCGCCAGAGCATATCTTATCATGCTTGCAGAGTTTAATTTTAGCAATTTGGGTCAAGCCGTAGCAATACAGTAATAAGATGAAAAACTCCTCTAAAAAGTAAACAGCTGATAATGTTAGATATACGTCTGCAAAACAAAAACAACCGGTATTTGCAGGCAAGTATGGTTTGTGATAGAATAAAAATTATATAAATGGATTATTAAGGAAATAAGTAAATTTAATTGATAATGAAAGGCAGGCGGTTAAGTATGAAATATGCTTTTTTTACAGGCGCAACCGGAGGGCTAGGGACTCTTTGTATCAAAGCACTGTCGGAAACGAAGCATTGGACGGTCTTTGCAGCCGGAACAAATACGACAGCTTTGGAGAAATTAGAAAAGCTACCAAATGTCATTGCTGTCAAAATGGATGTAACAAAACAGGAAAGTGTGGATGCTGCCTGTCAATTGGTAAAGTCATATACGGACAAGCTGGATGCAGTAGTAAATTTTGCAGGCTTATCCTATTTTGCTTCTCTAATCGAAGGTGATAGTGTAAATGCGGTGGAAAGGCTGTTTAATGTCAATGTAATGGGTATGGTAAGAGTGAATTATGCTTTTTTTGAGCTGATCCGTAACGGACAGGGGCGGATCATTAACTGCAGTTCCGAGTCTGGCTGGATGACCCCCCAACCTTTTGCTGGTCCATATGTCTTATCAAAATATGCAGTGGAGGGATATAATGACAGCCTTCGCCGTGAGCTTTTATATTTAGGCATTCCCGTAATTAAAATCCAACCTGGTTCTTATGAAACGAATTTAACAAAACAGCTTAGCGATAATTTTGATAAATCTCTTTCGGAAACCAGATATTATAAAAAACTTCTGAAAAAAATGAAACCCATGATGACCATGGAGTTAAATCAGAAAAATAATCCGGAGCAGCTTGTTAAAACTGTATTAAAGTCGATGGAGTCCAGGCATCCCCGTTCTAAATACAGAGTTGGAACCGGTAAACTGCTTGCTCTGCTGGAGATATTTCCGGATAGTATGATAGATTTTATATATAAACTAATTTTCGGCAGGGTATAGGTATTAGATTTTAACTTATTTTTCGCCAGGTGCGGCAATGTTTATTATGAGACGTGAAGACAGCACCACGCATGTATCTGTTATGAGTACATGGTTATGGTGCCTACTTCCTGGCGCTGCCTTTGAGCTTTAAAGTAATGCAGCTGGTTATACGTTATTTAAACTTTCTTTTTAGAACGTTTGCTTTACAGTTTTTAAGGCATTCACCGCAATGGATACATTCACTGGAGTTCCATTTACCATTTTTAACCATTTTGGCAACATCCAGTCCCATAATGCAGACTTCGCTGCATTTTTGACAACCGGTACACTTATCTTTGACGGGATTAAATTTCAGATGAGGGAGTTTAAATAAATTCATAATATGGATACCTATATAATTAAGGATATACATAGGACAAAAATAACGGCACCATACACGTTTTCCGAATATTACACAGATAAGGATTATGGAACCGGTAATAACATAATACAAAAACAGACCGTGCATACTGTCCATAGTTACCTTGGTATCCTCCATATGATAGAATATGCCAACCTCTCTAAAACCTTTTTGAAGGATTGGTAAAAAAATTAATATTAAAAAAATCGTTCCGGTAATATATTTCAGATTGATTCTTTTATGTTTTAATGGCTTTGATTTTTTTTCTTTATCCGGAAGGGCGTCCTGCAATGCACCAAAAGGACATATGTAACCGCACCAGGCTGCTCCAAGAAACACGGATGAAATTGTCATTAACGCATATATAATGTGCATAACAGAAAAAGTATTTTCAAATCCAGCCTGAATAAGCAATACCGGTGAAAAATAATTCAAAGTGACGGGTAATAAAAAAAACGTAATAAAACTGAAATATTTTCTTAGTTTCATATAAAGATTCCTTTCAAATAAAATAAGCGCGCATATGTATACTTAACATTGAATCTTATTTAAAACAATAAGTAAAACACCTAAGTTTAGCGATAAAAAAAGAATAGGGGATTCTCCCTATCCTTGTTTACTGACGGTTTATGTATTATTGAAGCATATTCTTCCTAAAATACCATTCCTAGAAAGGACTATCATGAACGATATAGCTTTTTTATTAAACAGTATTTCTCTCTTTATCGGAGCAGCTTCCATATCCATTTTAATTTTTATAAACCGCAATTATAAAAATACGTCACTGAAATTATTTATAGGTCTAGATATTTCTTTATTTCTCATTCAAAGTGCGATAGCCCTCAATACATATATGGACCGGATTGCAGAAAGCGGAGGCCCAATTAATATTCTAAGCATGTTTTTTGATGCTGCCGGTACTTCCTTCAGCAGTTTATTCGGTTTATTACTAATAAACTCATTTCTTGGAAAAGAATTTGCCAAAACGACAAAAATATTTATTCTGCTCCTTTCCGGTTTTCAATTCGCTGCCATAATTATCTGTTATTGGAGCAACTTAATCTATTTGGAATATGCGGTGAAAATTTCGGTAATAGCAGTTATACTAATCGAGATTATTATGGTATTAGTAAATTATAAATTAATCGGCAACAAGGATTTAAGAAAAGCATTTCATATTATTATAGTTATAACACTGTGCTTTTTTCCTTTATTAGTATTTGAAGCCATACGCAACTACATTCTTTTGTTTAAAGGTATGACGCTGCTTAAATTATTATCAATGCCGGCGTTTTTTTTCGCAATCAATTCATTTTTTCTTGTGTTTGCAAATCAATATTTTAATACACCTGCCTTTATTGAAAATAACAAATTAACAGATTATTTTATTAAGAAATATTCAATTACAAGTAAAGAAACAGAAGTAATTGAATTTCTTTTATCTGGTCTAACCTATAAGCAAACAGCCGAAAAGCTTTATATTGCCAATAAAACAGTGGATAATCATATACAGAATATATATAAAAAATTAGAAGTAACCAACAAGATACAGTTATTTAACCTCATCCGGTCAAAAGAAAAGAAGTAATTAAATCTTTTCCCGATATTCGCTGGGAGTATATCCGCAGTGGGCTTTAAACAGCCGGTTAAAATGACATATATTCTGAAAGCCGGAATCGTAAGCAGCCTGACGGATAGTTACGGCTTCATTGTTCATGAGATATTTTGCTTTTTGTATTCTTGCCTGTATCAATTCTTCCTTGGGAGTACTGTTAAAAAAAAGTGTATAATATTTATAAAGCTGGCTTTTTCCGATATTTAATATTTTGCACAGCTGCTCCACGGTCCAGGGCTGTTCGCAATTCTTAAACATCTGTTCCCGCAGACTCAGCAGTTCCGGGTAAATACTCTGCCGCTGTTCGGCAGGAATGGCTTCCCGGAGCTGATCACGGCGCAGCAGGATCAACAGCTGTTTTATATAAAGATCCAGCATTTGTTCAGAATTGGATAATTTATTAAGAAATTCCTGATAGATCTTTTTTATGAGCCAGTTCAGTTCTTCCACATTGTCCGGGTAAAAAACAGTATTCTGTTTTATGGTATACTCCTTCATTGCCTCTGGTTCACAAAAAAAATGCACATAACTGTTAAAAAATTCATTGTCTGCCTGATAATGATGATATGTTCCCGGAGGATAAAGAATACAGGCACCGGACTTTGCCTTTACCGGACTTTGTCCTGGAAAATAAAATGTCATAGGCGATAATACAATCAAAAAAAGATAGCTGGCTGTACCGGACGGACGTAAGATAATATCACGATCCGGGTTATGAGTATGATAACCGCAAAAGTCAATTGTTAACACCATTTACCTCCTTACCGACAATAAATAATTAATTTCTGTTTATGCTTCTGTTTATATTATAGTATAAGAATAACCGGAAGAAAAGTCAATATTATCAGAAATTATGTGATTTTCATTTACTTATGAAATGATATAATTTAACTATCTTTTAAGACGAAAAATGCAGATAAGAGAAGGAGCCAATTACAATGAAAAAGTCAACAATAAGTATTGATAAGCATTTTATTCTAGCCGAAATTGACAAGCGTATTTATGGATCGTTTATCGAACATCTTGGACGTGCCGTATATGAAGGTATTTATCAGCCGGAATGTCCTTTTGCAGATGAACAGGGTATGAGGACAGATGTTATCCGTCTGATAAATAAATTAAATGTACCGGTAGTCCGTTATCCAGGAGGGAATTTTGTATCGGGTTATTTGTGGGAGGATGGAATCGGCCCGAAAGAGAATCGCCCGGAACGATTGGAGCTTGCCTGGAATGTGATCGAGCCAAATCAGTTCGGATTGAATGAATTTATGGACTGGACAAAGAAAGCCGGCACTTCCCCTATGATGGCAGTCAATCTGGGAACCAGAGGAGTAGAAGATGCAAAGAACATAGTGGAATACTGTAATATAAAAGGCGGCAGTTATTACAGTGACTTAAGAAAAAAACATGGCTATGAGCAGCCCCATGATATAAAATTATGGTGTCTGGGCAATGAAATGGACGGTCCCTGGCAGATGGGCCATAAGACGGCAGAAGAGTACGGAAGAATCGCAGCGGAAGCAGGACGCATCATGAAGATGGTGGATCCAACCATTGAGCTGGTAGCCTGCGGAAGTTCAGGCCTTGGCATGGATACCTTTGGTACCTGGGAAGATACGGTGCTGTCAGAATGTTATGATCAGGCAGATTACATATCCTTGCATCAATATTATGGAAACCGTGATGATAATACACCGGAATTTTTAGCAAATACCGTTGCTCTGGATCAATTTATCACCTCGGTGATCTCGATCTGCGATGCGGTTAAAGCCAAGAAACGCAAGACCAAAGCCATCCACTTATCCTTTGACGAATGGAATGTATGGTACCATTCCAATGAACAGGACCAGAAACTGGAACGTTGGTGTAAAGCACCTCATCAGCTGGAGGATATTTATAATTTTGAAGATGCCCTGCTGGTAGCCGGTATGATGATTACCCTGCTCCGTCATGCAGACCGTGTTAAGATTGCTTGTATGGCGCAGCTGGTGAATGTTATCGCACCGATTATGACTTCGGATACGGGTGCCTGGATGCAGACGATTTTTTATCCTTTTGAACTGATCAGCAATTATGGCCGGGGTACGGTTTTAAACACTTTAGTGCAGGCTCCTATTTATGAAAGCAGACAGGGAGATGCTCCCTATCTGGATTCGGTTTGTATCATGAATGAAGAAGAGGAGACTCTGACGCTGTTTGCGGTTAACAAAGATCTGGAGGATTCTATGGAAATTACCTGCGATTTGCGCCAGTTCAGCGGTTATCAGGTAAAAGAGCATATTATATTGAACCATTCAGATTTAAAAGCGGTAAATACAGAAGATAATCCTGATAATGTTACTCCGGCTAAGATAGATAATGCTAAGATAGAGAACGGAATTTTAAATGCTGTTTTAAGTAAGCATAGTTTTCATGTAATTCATTTGGGAAAAATCTAAATATCTGAACCGGTTGGTTTTAGGTATCGGTTTTTAAATTTTATATCGAATTTGTTTCTTTGTAGTATACGGCGTCTTTATTTTAAAGACGCCGTAACTTATATCTGTATTCTTCTGTCAGACTTCAGGATTCAGACTTCGGGCTTCAGGCTTATCTTAAAGCATCGCTTTTCAGGTTAAAAGCTATTTGATACACGAAATAAGTATGGATATAATGGTTCTAATGACCCCGGCAATTAATCCCTGCATTATAATGAATGCAGACTATACTTTCTTGTTTTCCGGAAATAAAAGCTGTTTCAATTGATTATCATAGACCCATTTCGTACTGTATCTTTTTCTTACATTCCATTTTGCCTTTAAAACATTATTATGTTCCATTGCCATAAGAATTCTTCTGCCGTTATCTTCGTAGTATTCCAATTCGCCCGGATGGTAGCTTTCCTGGGTCGTAAAACCGAAATTTCTGGCATCCCATCTTAAAAAATATGCATCCAGGCCTTTCCCAAGCTCCTCTAATGCCGGCACTGCTTCATTCAGCACCAGATAATTTCCTCTGCTGGCGGCTTCTAATACAGTAAGTCCAAAGGACTCGGAATAGGAGGGACAGATAAATAGGCTGGATAAAGAAAATAAATCCAGAACCGCTTTTCTGGGAATCCCGTTTGGATAACCCAGATCACTGGTAAATACCATATCTTCCTTCGAAAGACCGCAGGCCATACCAAACTTCCTGATTTGTTTCTTATATTTAGCCGCCGGTATATCCATTGACGGAAATTCACAAAATACGACCTTTATCTCATAGGTACTTATATTCTTAAGTGCTCCTGCAAGCATGGCAACCTTCTCGAATTTTTTACCGGTTGTAAACCTTGCAGGATAGACAATCAGAATATCCGGTGTTATTAAATCTGTCTTATGGCTTAAGTCTTTGATTTCTTCACACATATCTGCAAGAATATCCAAAGTATTATTCACTGTATGGCATTCATTTAAGCTCACCTTGTATTGTCTGGAAAGTGATTTCAGCCCGCAGGTTGTGGGATAAATATAGGAGGTGTTAGCCAGGGGGGAGTATCTTGCCGAATGAGGCCATTCCACCATATTTGAGGACTGGCTTTCGTCCGGCAGGGAATGGGTCATGGCGATAAAGCGCAGTCCCGGCAGACGTTCGGCAGCATACCGTATTGCCACATTATGAAGTAAATGCCAGCCCTGATAAAGAATATCATGCAGCATACATACCTCCACATCCTGTAATTTCATGATTAGGTCTTCACCGATTGTTTCTGCTTCTGCCATAAAGGTCGAATGTATCGATTTGCCCGGAGAGCTGTAGTCATGCCAGATTATTTGTTCCCCCTTATAGTGGTTGCATACCCTCACCCATTCGATTCTGGGATCCAGGTAGATCCCTTTTCTTTCCTCAAAATTCAGATCTTCGCATACAAGCAGTTTAACTTCAATCCCTTCATCCAGCAGCATTTTGATATGTTCTGCAACAACATTTACAAGAGAATATACCGTTGAGAGGCCATTAAACATGGTTAATATTCCAACTTTCAACTTATAGGTCCTGCCTTTTATTCATTTATTATAGCATATGCAGGAGATAACATTACTTAGTAATAAAATCTGATTCACATTATGTAAAATACTGTCATAAAATAATATATCATTCTATATTCATTGATACTTACCATGGGGTGTTTTGAGAGTGTTGATGATTCTGGATTACTATAAACTGATTTTACGGAATTTATCTGAAGGAGGTTGTTATGAGAGTTTATTCGACAAGTACAATTTTACAGCAATGCGCGGGGTTAGCCCAGGCATCTGGTTATAACCTATTTACATTAACGGATGTACGCCAAAGTAATAGTGATGTTGAAGGCAGAGCAGCAGTAGGCGGAAATGCTTTTTTTTCTTCCTTTGGTATAGGAAGCATACTTTGTAATCCGCCATCCATACCCTGTCCTCCTTACGGAACAGATCCTACATTAGTAGTAGGCGGAGATCTGACATGGACAGATGGCACCAACTTCAGCGGTAATACGGTAATGACAACAAGCGGTACCTATAATGTAACCAATGTAACCTATAACAATGCAGATGCCAGTATACAGCCGGTAAGGACTTCTGTTTTACCAATTGATTTTCAGGCTTCCTTTGACTACTTCCGGTGTGCGGCAGAGCAGTGGGCGGAATTTAGCAGCCCGAATAATACGACGATTATAATTAATTGTTTTGGTAATATATATTTGATTGGTTTAAATACGGATATCAATATTTTTGATATAAGTGCAGCAAGCGTCGCTCCGGCGGCCAATATTATCGGCGGGGGAAATAATACCTTTTCGACTATCTCCAGTCTGACAATTGTTGCACCGGAAAATTCTACTATATTAATAAATATAGATGGTCAAATTATTAATTTTGGAGGTTATTCCATCTTAAGAAGTACTAACGTTCCCTCTGTTCTGCCGGTACCTTCTGCTGACACCTGCAATCAGCTGTCCCAGGGAAGTACACCGGATGCAGCGCAGAAACAATTAATATTCTGGAATTTTTATAATGCAACTGCAATTGTTACGTCAAACACAAGCTTTCAGGGGACGGTATTCGCCCCTAAAGCAACAATTTATACCGTTGGCGGTAATATTGAAGGAAATGTTATAGCATTTGGATATGTGCCCAGTGGCAGTATTACAAATCATACGGAAGTTCATAACTATCTGTTTCGCGGCTGCCTGCCGGAGGTATTTTGCAGTACGACGACCAGCAGTACAACCACCAGTACGACCAGCAGTACAACCAGTACTACAACAACTAGCAGCACAACCACCAGTACGACCAGCAGTGCTACAACCAGCAGCACGACCAGCACAACCACCAGCAGCACAACAAGCAGTGCAACCAGCAGCACAACAAGCAGTACCACCAGCAGCAGTACCAGCAGCACGACCAGTAGTAGCACAACGACAAGCAGTACGACCAGTACCACCAGCAGTACAACGACTACTAGTACTACAACCAGCTCAACCACCAGCACTACCACCACCTACCCATATTATTGCTGCAGATATTGCTGCCCATGCTGCCGCCATAAGCTGATGGTATGGAGGCGTAGGGATACTGTTTATTATTATTGTTTGAATTGCGGGTACTATTATATCAAATATAACTGCTATTAAAGTATAGAAAATTAATCTGGAAACTATAGGTGGTGGTAACAAGCCGTGATATTGAAACCTTTATATTTACCTTGCGCCTTTTATGCAGAACGGTAACATGAGTGAGAACGGATATAAAACGGATTGTTATCCATATATCCGTTCCAGCTCCTGGGCCAGGGATTTTATGCGTTCTCTGGTATTTTCCGGAGCCAATAGTTTAACCATAGCAGGATTCTTCAGTGCCAGTTCAAGTATTAAGTCCTCGGAATCCGTATGCAGTTCTACTGTTAAATTATCGGAATCCTGTACAATAATATGGTCATCCATATAATAATTATGTTTTATAAGTTCATAGAAATTCCGATCCATCTGCAATAGATAGGGCCTCAGCATATTTTCTGTGGTATCCATAAAGCCGGCAGGAAAACTGCACTTATCCTCCAGCAGCCGGATACGTCTGATCCGGTCCAGCCGGAAGGTTCTTTTTTCTTTTCGAAGATGGCAGTATGCGGTTAAGTACCAGCCCCCTTCATCGAAAAGAAAACGGCAGGGAGAGACTTCCCGTACCGTGACGGAATTTGAGAGTGGTGTATAGTATGTTATCTTCAGCTTTTTATCTTCCATGAGACTTTCGATTATAATTTCAAGAATGCCTTCCTCATAGTCAACGGGGTTAATCCGATTGATATAAACCTTGAATTTGTCCAGAAAACGCACGAGCCCGGGCCGGCTGTCCCTGGCTATGGCATTAAAAAGCTTATAGCTTAGCATATCATACTGTTTATAAAGCCCCGGTATCTTAAGTTCCTTACCAAGCTTAAGCAGTATGAGAAAATTAGTTATTTCGTCTTCGGAAAGCCGGAGGGTTGGTATGAAAAAGCCGGAATCCAGTTCATAGCCGCCCTGATTGCCCTCATAGGTAATAATCGGTACTTTTATCTGGCTGAGAGCATCGATGTCCCGATATACTGTCCGTTCACTTACTTCCAGGAGTGCTGCCATTTCATTGGCGTTCACTCTTCCTTTTTCTTTTAAAATGTAGATTATGGCATTCATACGTTCTAATTTTTTCAATGCGGTACCTCCCGAATAATACTCGATCTTACATAATACTGGGTATGAGTGAGGCTCAAGAAAAACGATATTTACAGTAAACTTAATATCTGCCGGATCACATCTTTACCCAAAATGGTATTATGACCGGATATACAAGTGTCAAAATCCAGACTCAAATATTTTTCCATTGTATTAATATAAACACTTTTCTCACAATAAAGCGCCGGTATTATCTCTTCCATGTTATCACCCACATTATCGCCCAGTATCAGCACCTGGTCTTCTTCGTCTAAAATACTGATAGAATCAGCGGTGTGTCCGGGGGTGTGAAATAATCGAATCCGGTCTTCCGGAAAATATAGTTCCGTTTCAAAAACCAGGTCCGGCAGTTTTAACTGAGCTTCTCCCAGGCAAAACCGGTTATTTTTTGCTAACATCTTATCCCAGCAGGTAAGCAGCATTTCGAGACATAATCGATGAGCTATAAGGGTGTCTTCCTTTATAGAGCCATTACCCCAGACATGGTCCCAATGATAATGAGTATTTATTACCATGGTTTCTTTCGTGTCCTTCTTAAGGTAGTTTTTCACGGCATCAACACAGGTTGAACCCAGCCCCGTATCAATCAGGTAATTATATTTTTTCCCGGTGATTAAGTAAATGTTTAAATCCCATTCCGGGTTACTGAAGGTAAACAATACGCCCCGGCTATTCACTTTTCTGATCTGCATAGCAATATACCATCTACTTTCTTATGATTAGTTATCAATAAGGCAATTTTGTATTCTAATTGAATACTATCGCATTTATATATTCGATTTAGTGCCGGCCAAGGAAACCGCGTATCAGCGCAGCTGTTCTTTATAATACCCAAGTACAAGACCGTGCCATCTGGGATTAAACTCAACAGGAAACATATTTTTTATTATATCATATTCTACGTCACCCTTATATTCAAGGATTTTGTGCAGATATCCGATTCTGGCATCAATCTCAGCTTTCATATCCTTTATATTATTAAGCTCAGCTGAAAAATGCGATCCCAGATAGATACCGTTCAGATATTTTTTCAGATTAGTCAGTGTAGCCAGCTGATCCGTAATGCTTTGGCAGGGCAGCGGCAATAATGCCGTATTATCGGTAGTAAAAATAATATCATCAGCCGTATGAATATAGGTTTCATCAATTATCGTATGCAGGCAGCATTCGGAATGTCCTTTTGCTTTGTCAAACCGGATTTGGTGGCCTCCGTATTCAAATTGCAGTTTATCACAAAATTCAGTGGGATAAATATCCCTATCATAAAGAAAATCGTCTTTGTACTCTATTTCTAGAGTTTTGCTGAATTCACTTGAACCGAGAATAGTTAAATTTTGTTTGATGTCTGATAAGACTTTGAGTCCCGTAAAGTGATCATCATGGTAATGGCTGATAATAATCTTTTCAATGCTAATCTGTTTTGAATCCAGATAAGTCTTTAACTCCAGCATCTCTGCCTCGTAGCCGGTATCTATAAGCAATGCTCTGGGACCTTCCAGTATAAAATAAATGACTTGCTTGGTATAGTGTTTGGTATCATTAAAATCCGCTTCATACAAATTACCTTTTACATTTCTTATGTTCATAATTATCCTCCTGATTGTTATATTCGTAATTGCGAAAAACCATTTTATACGGAAATCTATATGGTTCTGCAATTACCTGGCAATCTACATAAACATTATAAAAAAGCAACTATGACATATACCTGTCAGCGTTGAAAACGTTTTACGTGAAAACTTTTGCTTTTCGATCTGGATATGGTACAATTAATAGTAACAGCAATTCTGCTTCTAGTTCCGACCAGTTTTTTAAACTGTGCCCGGAATAGCAGAAAGAATATACCAGACCAAAGGAGACCGACAAATTGGATTACTTTATGATAGGAGCGATCCTATGTGCGTATATCGTCAAAGGAATATGCACTTTTGCAAATACGCTGGTTTTCAGCACAATATTAAGCTTCAGGGCAAATAATATTAGTATTACACCGGTGGAATTAGTAGCAGGATACCCGTCGAATATATTAATTGCCTGGAAAGAGAGAAAGTACTTATCCACCAAGGTATGGCTGCCTCTTTCCGCGCTGGTGACGGCCGGAAGCATACCCGGAACTTTCCTGTTAAAAAGCGTTGATGCCACGATAGTTAAAGTTATCTTCGGGTTTCTGGTTGCCGCGATTGGAATTGAGATGTTTATCCGGGAATATCAGAAAGTTAAACAGAAATCATCACCGGTTATATTGGGGGTAATTGGCGTTATCTCCGGACTCCTATGCGGCCTGTTTGGAATAGGAGCGCTATTAGCGGCTTATGTAAGCAGGACAACCAGCAACAGCAGTTCTTTTCGTGCAAATCTGTGTGCAGTATTTGTTATTGAAAACACTTTTAGAATTATAATCTATTTCCTCACCGGCATTCTAAGCGTATCTATTTTAAAAACCGGAATAATGCTTATTCCATTTATGTTCGTTGGTTTGTGGATCGGTATGTTTTTAGCGGGGAAATTAAATGAAAACACAGTTAAAAAAGTGGTTATTATTATGCTCATTTTATCCGGGCTATCCCTGGTTATACATAATATTTAGACATCAAAAATTTATATAAAATACTTTATTAAGACACCGGGAAGAAAGTAAAAATCACGGTGTCTTATATTGAATTAAATCTTGATTTACCTAAAGCCTGCCGTAAAAGCTATTGACTTTGACGCAAGGTCAAGTGATATAATCAAAGTAGAAACAGGAAAGGAAGTAAGATTATGGAGCTGACTAAAATTACAGACTTGACGGATCAGCTTGGCATATCTTCCCGGACGCTGCGTTATTATGAGCAGATAGGGCTTGTAGAGAGCATACGTCAGCAATTTGAAAAATACCGTTTTTACGACAGTGTGAATATTGAACGGATTAAGCAGATTATGGTTCTGCGCAAAATGCAGATCCCGATTAAGGATATTATACACATTTATGAGAGCCAGGATATGACAGTGCTGGTGGAAAGTTTCGTAAGCCGGATCAATGCTATTAATAATGAAATCGATGCCCTTTTAGAACTTAAGCTGATTGTAAATGAATTCCTGCAAGCAATGAGAAAGAGCGGGATAAAGCACATTTCAGCCTTACCGCTTCTTTATGAAAAAATGGACAGGCAGCTGGAAGGTGAGGATACACTGGAAAAGAAACATGAAATCAGTTATGAAAGACTTTCAGCCGTTTCTGATAAAGTGGCAGCATCGTTGGATTTGACGATAATAGATCTTGTACCCATGCGGGTTCTCTCTTCAAAGCGGAAGGACAGTGATATCTCGGATGTGGACGGTTTCTGGGACTGGCTGGGAAAGCGGAGATTACCTTTTGGGACACCCGGCAGCCATAAACTGTTTGAATATCAGTTGGACAGTATTCAAACTGTCATCATTCAGCATATTGAAAGAGATTATATTAATGACAGTCCCTATACCGATTACGAATTTGAGGGTGGATTGTTTGCAGTGGGAGGTGTTTATCTGGAGGATGATATCGCATCCTTTCATCAAAGAATGATAAGCAGTTTTGATGAGAACTCCTATTTTGAAGTAGATTACCGCCATGGAGGACGCTTAAGGCATGAATCACTTGCCGAATCCGTAATATCTGCAGACAGTAAACGAGAGAAGATCAATCTGTTATTGCCGGTGCGAAGAAAACTGCCGGACCCGGAGCAGTATGATCCCAATGAACGGATTACCGATATCACTATGGCAGAATTAGAATGCGCAAATCCTGTTCTGTATGAATACCTTGTTCCATTAGCAGAACTCATCCCCATTCATAATCCTCACTATAAAGTGCTGGAGAACGGAGAGGCAGAATATATATGCTGGATATCTGACCGCAGACTCTCTACCGGTGTATCCGTAAAAATACCTTTTCGTGTTGATCTGGAATTTAAAGTGGAAAATGAGAGTGAACGATTTGGGTTTGGAAGTGGTGAAGGCAGTATCCGCATTTACCACGGAAATCATTTATTTGCGGTTAATATGGAAAATAAAGCAGACAGCAGGCTGTCTAAGAAAGCAATTTGCTTTCATCAGCCCTTTCTTGGGAATTATTTTAGTTATCCTGGCCTTGGCAAGATTATTTATAATGAATACAACCGGCTCACCTGGATCGTGGGAGAAAACCACTTCGCGGTAATAATTAATGGGGAAGTCAGGTATTGTGGTGTGAATTTTCCTTATATGAAAACAGATTTATATCTTCAAAAACCGGAAACCGTTATCATCGGTTCCGATGGGCAGGGAAAGAAATACTTTAAATCCATAACCGTAACACAGTTAAAAACAACACCAAAAATAAACATGAAACAGGGGGAGCTTATTATGGCGGCAAAACAGAGCAATAACAGAATACCGGTAATTCATCCGGTTATTACGATGCGTTATGGAGAAAATTACTGGTTTAACGGTTGTGCAAAATATGTGATGGAAGCTTTGGGAGAGAAGGATTATGACTACAGTTTTTTCGCAGGACTTACAGGGGATAATTTTGCACAAGTCTATGCGAAGGATCACTTCAGAGGGGATGGAGCAACTGATTATTATCTAAGCGAGGAAGGTAATACCGGATTTATTGAAGATATTTTTGCAGACTGCGGATATGCAAGTACCTTTGTGACATTAAACCAACTTGCAAAAAATAAAGAAATGTATCAACAGACTCTGATTGCTTATATAGATAAAGGGATACCGGTCATATTTAACCATTGGGGTAATATTCCCAGAAACCGATGGGGGTGGGGTGTCTTTGTGGGCTATGAAGACTTTGGCAAGACCTTGCTTTATCTGAATGAGGAAATGGCGGAGCCGGATAGTATTCCATTTGACGAACTGCTTCCTAATGAGTATATTACAGGCCAGGAAGCCAGTAACGGGTGGATTTTTATCGGCGAAAAGAGAAAACAGGCAGAACTGAAAGATATTTACCGGGGCAGGATACTGTCTCTTCCCAAACTGTTGAAAACAAAAACTGAAAACTACCTCTTTGGCGCGGATGCCTTCCGATCATGGGCAGAAGAGATAGAAAACGGTAAATTTGATAATATAACCCCGGAAGTTTTCGACAATTGGGCTATGTATACCATATATGTATGTAACCTGGCAACAAACAGCAGCTGCAGTAATGAATTTCTGGACAGAGCACTTAAGCTGAATCCGGATCTGACATTTATTAATGAAATACGCAGTTTATATGAAAAAATGCGTCATATGTGGAATGAACAGGATGGCGAAGATTTAGAAGCGATAGGGGGAGGTTTTAATATTACCCTTGAGGCCTTGCAGAATCAGCAAAAACGCGGAAAAATTGCTGCTAAAATCCGGGAATTTGCAAATTGTACGGATAAAATTATTCATGCAATTCAAGTAGTATGAATTAAGGATTACTCCATGCACTTATACGCCTGAACTTGTAATTCACATGGAATTACAAGCAGGGTATAGGTGCACTTAATTTAGAAACAGCAGCCGGAAAATGGGAAGGTATTTGGATAGGTATGTACAAAATAACCCGGAAATCCGCATCTTTCCACATAATCTGACTGATTAATCAAACAAATAAAGGGTTGACAACACTGGGTTTTTCTTATATAATCCTATTAAGATAAAGATGTCTGAACTTCAAAGCTCAGACACCTTTTTT
>JAEZSL010000062.1 GCA_023443925.1 Bacillota bacterium
TTTGGTGCACATTGGCTGTTTAACTGTGAAATCGTCAGAGCATCCAGCGATACACCGCAAGGACCTTATAAGTTTGAAGAGGTGGTATTATCCAGACGGGGCAGGGAATATTTTGACGGAATGAATGTACATAACCCTTCCATTCGTAAATGGAACAACAAGTATTACCTTTACTACATGGGAACGACTTATGGCGGACCAATTCCCCAGCATGAAAGTGAAATAACAAGTGAAAGATTTACAGAAGTCTGGAATAATAAGCGCATCGGACTGGCAGTCTCAGACTCTGTCTTTGGCCCCTGGAAGCGGTTTGACAAGCCTATTCTTGAACCAAGAGATTATTCCTGCTGGGACTGTACTGCTACCACAAATCCTACTGCTGCAATCCTTGAAGACGGTACCACCTATATGCTATACAAATCAAGAGAATACGCTGCTTCAACTCTGCAGATTGGTGCAGCCATAGCAGACAAGCCGGATGGTGAATATAAACGGTTATCCAACGATCCTATTTTTCACTTTGATAATCCGGATATGCATTTGGAAGATCCTTTTATGTGGCACGAAGATGGAAGGTTTCACTTAATCATAAAAGACGATTATAAGAACAATTGCGGAGGTATAACCGGGAAATGGGGTTCCGGGCTCTACGCAACAAGCAAAGACTGTATACACTGGGAAATAGCAGAAAATCCTCTTGTATATAGCCGAGAGGTTTTATGGGATGACAATAGTATAACAACCCAAGGTAATCTTGAACGGCCCAACTTACTGTTTGAAGACGAAAAACCTACCCACTTATTCCTCGCCACCGGAAACGGTAATGCTCCATACCAATTTACCCATACCTGGAATATGGTAATTCCGTTAAAAACGAATTAATTCTTTCCATTGAGGTTACATCATTTAAGAAAATATGGACCCAGACTTTATTAATCATTTATTGGCCACAAATGAAAAACTTCCCTGTACTTAAGATGCGGGGAAGTCTTTCATATTCTACTTATAATTGGAGAACTGATAATTGGGAATATTCCGATCTTAAAATCGAGTACAATTCCAAATCCACCACTCCTCGACCTTTCCAATAATTGCCCTGCCTAATAGTGCCCTCTTTTATGAATTTATTCCGCAAAAGAACGTTTTTAGACTTCTCATTCTGAGGCATTACAAAAGCCTGAATTCGATTTACATCTATTTCATAAAAGAGGTACTCCAGTATTAATGCCGTGGACTCCGTTGCAATCCCTTTTCCCCAATACTTTTTATTCAAGGTATAGCCGATGGTAGCGGCATTTACCTTTGTATCAATATCAAAAATTTCTGCAACTCCAACCATTTTATACGCTTCCTTCTTTAGGTAGATCCCAAGATTAATAATAATTTTCTTATGAAAATCCCTTTCATGATGTCCAATTATGTTTTCAACAGCGGAAATGGTTTTTCTTGGTTCACCGGGTTTAAACCGATAGAGCTCCGTATCCATATTTATTTCGATATAATCCTCAAGATCCGCCTTCTGGATCTGTTTCAATAATAGATTATCATTTTCGATTATGGGAAACTTCTCAAACAGTTTATTATAATTCATACTCTCGCTCCTTTTATAGCAGTTTATATTCATCGGTGATTTTCACTGTCTATGACCAGATAGGATACTTAAAAAATCTTAGTCAAATTAATTTGTTAGTCCTTTCGTTCGATTATACCATGACAGTTACTCCGCTGCTATGCAGATTAAGTACAAAAAATGTAAAATGGAGTTCAAAAAAACAGTTCATGTAAAATAAAAAAGATTTTAAATAGATATACTATAACTTCTTAAAAATAACTTTTGTTTTGATCTTTAATCATCACACATATTCCAAAGCAAATTTATTCAATTCCTCCAGTAACGCATCATTGCCTAATTTTCTTGCTATAGGCATATATATTTCTATCGTCTCTTTTGCTTTATTTCTCCAACTGCTTTCATCCATAAATCTTAGTGTTCTCATATTGTGAAGGCGTTCCGCTAATTTGACCAGTACAATATCATCCTTTTCAGCTTCACAGTTAATTACGAAATCGGATACACCATTTATAACTGCTAATACATCATACGAAATAATGTCTTCCAGTTTTTCCATACTTATCTTGGTTTTTGTAAGTATATCACACATAAGCCCCGCAATGATTACGTTTTCACCGGCTCCCACCTCAGCGAGAATAATAGCAACATTAAGAGGATGAACTATGTATTCATCACCAGAATATCGATACAAACCATCATAAGCTTTTTCTGATATTTCATATGCTTTTGTAATTTTAGCTAAATCACAATTATTTTGATTACATTTAATGGTGTCCAGCAGAATACTAAATAAACTTTCCTTACTTTCATGTTCCCCGATTTGTCTGATAAATAATTTACTCATACGACTACCTCCTATTATATCATCCATTTGCATTCTTATAGCGCTTAATAAAGAAGGTGAACAGCCAAATTCTTTCTTAAAAGCCTTGGTAAATCCGCTATGGCTGTCGTAAGAGTACTTTGCTGCAGCATCTATAATTTTTATACCATGGATAATTTCTTCAGCTGCCTTTATCAATCTTCTTCTTTTAACATACTCCATTACCGATATACCTGCATATTTTGAAAACATCCTTGAAAAATAGTACTCTGAATATCCAAATACATTTGCAATGTCTCTGGCAAGTAATTTTTCTTCCAAGTGTTTCTCAATATATTTCTGGCTTTCAAATATTACCTCATGATTGTTTATAACAAACACCTTCTTTCAACGTGGTAATCATATGATATCTCAATCAGCTGACTATTTCTTTGCCATTTCTGCCTTATAATAAATAAATTAAATAATTCACTAGTTTTCCTAATTATTCTTACCGATATGAATACAAGTAAGAACCATATTTTCAATTGCAAAGGCGCAGCTAATCCATAAAGAAACGGAAAAAGCTTGAAAAAAGCTATAAACGGACCAATTTTTATCTCCGAAAAATGGTTTAAAAAGGCTGCTACAGCTAATCCCATCATTCATCTCATGAAACGTTGAATTTAAGTAGTTTAATCCTAAATCAACACTAACAAATATTGCAATTGCTAATGCACATAATGAAGCTATCCGCAATGTTTTCATTAAAAACCTCCTCAGAAGTGAATGCGTATATTACAATTCGAATTCCTGATACCAAAGTACAATATCAATAAGTTTCACTCATGATCTGCACTCATGAAACCTTACTATATTTCATTCTATATTAGAAAACATCTCTGTTCAACCAAAATTTGTAATGACATAATGACAATTGACAATCATGCTATCTTAACTTAATAAGGACATGAAAGTCACCACTCTCATGTCCTTGATCTAATCTTATGCAATTTTTGTGTTATACACTACTGTTGTCAGGATTCTTAACTGCCTCTCATACTTACTTGGTTTTCACGGTTGGAAAATAGGATTCCAAAGCCATAAGCCGTGGCAGACTAATACCAGTCTGTTTCCGATCGTTTAAGATATCCTGCAAATAATTAAAGTTCATTTCCGGAGTTGAAGTATGGCCTGAACCCTCCATTCTGCGAATAATTTCTCCGGTAAGACTTCCACTGGCAGCAGACTTCTGCAGCAGAATTGAGGAGAAAGAGGAAGGCAGGCGAGTCAATACGTTTGTTAACATATCCGGTTTCCCTCCCTTCGCTTTAAGTAAGGGAAGCATCTCCCGCATAAGAAACACCATTTCTCTTCTGCTTGCGCGTGATTCAAATGCCTTTAAATGTCCACCCATTTTCAGTGCTTCCGCTGCTTTTTTAAGAGCCGCCTCAATAATACAGGATAAATGGGAAACCCAAAAAGAATATAAAGAAAAATCCAAAGAATTGTATCAACTTATCTTATTCGGCTTAATCGGACGCTAAAAGCATCTCACGGATTAAACAATTCGTTTACCATTCCTGCTAATTAATGATTACCAAAAACCGATTGAGCATCAGTATATACAGCTATTGACATAATGCATGTTTCACTATAAACTTAATAAAAACCAGCAATGGAGGAACTTACCAAATGTTATTTATTAATTACTTTCATCACCATATAATCAGCGAATGACCATGATGCAAGCATCATAGGTATAATCGCTGTTTGGTTATGCCTGTGATTAATAAATATATTTTTATTGATATATTTAGCCACACAGGGATAACCTATGTGGCTATTCTTATTTGCAGAAAAGGAGAAAATTATGAAAATTAATACAGTGAAAGGAACCAATGATTATTTACCTCAGGAAGTAGTATTAAGGGACTACCTCCAAAATAAAATATTGGAAGTTTATAAGTCTAATGGCTTCACCCGTATAATGACCCCAACAATTGAAGATATAGAAAATCTGGATAAAAGTGATGGTGGCGACAATCTTAATCTGCTTTTTAAGATACTTAAAAGAGGAGATAAACTTGCTGCCGCATTAAACGGAAAAACCCAGGAATTGTCCGACCTGGGTTTGCGGTATGATTTGACTCTACCCCTCAGCAGATATTATGCCAATAACCGCAATACCTTAATTTCCCCCTTTAAATGTATTCAGGTGGATAAGGTTTATCGGGCAGAAAGACCTCAAAAGGGCAGATTGCGGGAGTTCATGCAGTGTGATATAGACATTATTGGTTCTGAGTCTATTGCATGTGAAATTGAACTTATAACTGTTACAGCTAAGGCTATACTAAATGTTGGGTTACAAAACTTTACAATAAAAATCAATGACCGTACTATTCTTACCGATTTACTGATAGGGCTGGGTTTTCATTCCAATGATATCCCCAGTGTATGTATCACCTTTGACAAGCTTGACAAAATTGGTGTTACCGGAGTAAAAAAAGAATTGGAAGAAAAGCAATTTGATAATTCCAGCATTACTGCTTTCATAACGGTGTTAAGTAATTTACCGTTATCATTAGACTATATAAGAACGATATTGAAACAGGTTGAAAAAATCGAACAATTAGAAAATATTATTGAATCCGTTAAGCTGCTATCCGGAAACCAGTATGATATTGTATTTGATTTATCCTTAGTTCGTGGGCAGGGTTACTATACCGGTACTGTATTTGAAATTGTTAGTAACGCCTTCAAAGGTGCGGTTGCCGGCGGCGGCAGATATGATAACCTTATCGGAAAATTTATTAACGATAAAGTCCCGGCTGTTGGGTTTTCTATCGGTTTTGAAAGAATATTCAGTATCCTGAATGATAATGGTTTTGTTCAACCAGACAGTAAAAGAAAAATTGCTATATTGTATTCGGATAATTTTATCAAAGCGTTTCAATTACGGGAAAGCTTGCAGGAAGAATATGATATGGCTCTCTATGAAAAACCCAAGAAACTCGGCAAATTCTTAGATGTCCTGCAAAATGAGGGTTACTACGGTTTCATTGTATGTGACCAGTCGACAGATATTAAGATCTTGAAAAATTAATAATTTGACCTGCCTTATGCAATAAGTGAGTTAAGATTAATCTTAGACCCATACAATGCAAGTTCAAGGAGCTTATTCTAAAAATGTATGGATAACCTGAAAGAGATCGTTCCAAGCACGCATAAACTTTTCCCAAACTAAAATATAACACTATGATAGTTACATGTGGGCAAGACCAATTTACCTGGTCTTGCCCACATGAGGCTGTCCGCTGCTGCCGGATAAAGCACTTACAAAATTTATTTGGCTGAAAATTTAAGAACTGACACAATTTCATCTTCGCACATTTCACCATTTTCATGAAAACCTTGTGATGAATAAAGCCTTTTAGCGATTACATTTTCAGGTTCATAGGAAAGCCAGCAGTAATCGGCTTTACCGCAGGGCATCATTGTTTCTAAGTATTGGATAGCAGCTATTAACGCTTTCTTTCCAAGCCCTTGGTTCTGAAATTCTTTGTCAATCATAAACCGCCAGATACAATAATTGTTCTGAGCTATTACCGGATCTTCTTCATCTCCTGTTGTACCGTATCCAAACATAACAAAACCGACCAGATTATCATTATCATATATACCAAACGGCAATGCTACACCACCTGATGTAATAGTGGTATATGCTTCTATAATACTCTGCGTGTTGGTAGCTACAAAATTTTTCTGTTCTTCATCAACGGATAACCTGACGATCTTCCATACATTTTTTGAATCGACCTTTCGTAATTCAATCATATTTTCCCCCCTGAATCCTGCTTTTAATTTGTTTTTGAATCGAGTGTAAAAGGTATTTCAACCTAAATTCATCCAAAACTCATAATTTACCTTTTAGCACTCGATTCAATATTAATAATTTACCTTCTTTTCCTATAATTAAAAATTGTACAATATCAGTTCTTTATAATCAACTCTTTAAATCTAGCTGCCTTAAAACCCTATTAAAATAAATAATAGTTCTGATTCAACTAAACTAGTTCGTTATCACTACCTGCAGTATCTTTTTTCAATTACTCCTTTTGTCACATACATTTCCTGATTCTCTCAGCAACACACCTATCTCCTAACACCTTGCTGATTTCCCAAATATCCGGTGCATTCATCCGACCGGTAATGGCTATTCTTAAGACATTCGTCAAATCAACTATACTTCCTTTATAGTCCCCGGGATGCTTTTTATACTCCTTCATATTAGAGGCATACCCCATTTGCTCTGTGATAAATTTTACTTGATTAAACCATGTATCTTTATCTTCGTTCACACTTACCTGATCTATATACTGCTTTAAAAACAATTTTCTATCTTCCGCTGAGACACTCTTTGGGAAATCCTCCTCCATTTTATAAGTTTCATCAAAATACATGGCTAAAAATTGACATGCCTGTTTCCAGTTTATTAAATCTTTTCTTACCTTATCTAAATTCCGTCCTATATTAAGTGCCTTGATAGTACGGTCCTTATTATCTCTTAAAATTTTTGAAAATTCTTTCTCCCATATATCTGTCCAATCCAAAAATCTATTATAAATATCTTCAGCGGTCATTTTACTTAAGATCTCTTTACTGATATCCTTCAATTTGTTTATATCAAATAACGCTCCGGAATTGCTCATTTTATCCAAAGAGAAAGGAAAATCTAAATAAGACCTATCTGCGTTTTTCATTTTCCATTCCTCAAAATTCGAATTCAATACTGTCAGCTGATAATTCCATACTGCTTCCGGTATATATCCTTCTTCCTGATAATAAGATAACGCAAGTTCCGGATCTTTTCTCTTTGATAGTTTACGCTTTGAATTACCTTCCATTTTCATAAGTGTTGCAGTATGACAATATACAGGTTTTTCCCAGCGGAAAACATCAAATAATTGAATATGCATCGGCAGTGAGGATAACCATTCTTCACCGCGAACCACATGGGTCGTGCGCATTACGTGATCATCTACAACATGGGCAAAATGATAGGTCGGAATACCATCTGATTTTAAGAGAATAAAATCCAGGGTATTTTGTGGCATATTGAGTTTACCTCTTATAGCATCCTGCACTGATATGATCACTGAGTCGTTAAAATCTGCTTTAAATCGAAGTACAAAAGAATGGCCAGATTTAATCCTTTCCTTAATATCTTCTGTGCTTAATGACCTGCAGGATGCCCATTCGCCATAATATCCAATGTTCTGCTTTAAGTTCATTTGTTGTTCTCTGACTGATGCTAAATCAGCTTCACAACAAAAACATGGATATGCCATACCTATCTCTACTAAATATTTGGCAAAGACTCGATATATATCCCTTCGCTGCCGCTGCCTATAAGGCCCATACTCTCCTTTGTCTCCATCTGTAACCGCACCTTCATCAAAATAAATTCCAAAATATCTTAAAGCCGTAATGATAATATCAACTGCACCTTGCACTTCTCTTTTATTATCCGTGTCCTCAATTCGTAAATAGAACCTGCCATTACTTTGATGGGCTAACCTTTCTGCTATAATCGCATTATATAAATTACCCAGATGAATGAAGCCGGTTGGACTTGGTCCAATCCGCGTAACCTTTGCCTCCTCAGGTAAATCTCTTAACGGATATAGTTTTTCAATATCATCCGGAATTAATGTGACATCCGGAAATAGTAAATCTGCTAATTGTTTATTTAACATATCATTCTCCTTTCATAAAAAACCATTTAATTTACTATGCATTAAAAAAGCCCTAAGTTGATTTATATCAACTTAGGGCGAACATAAGTCCGTGCTGCCACCTAACTTCAAAGAAAATTCTTTGCTCTCATCCAGTACAGAAAATAAACGATACTGTTTTCCTTTTAACGGTGGAAACTCCGGTGCAACCTACTTAGTATCATCTGTTCAGTCCACAGCTCCGAGGCCTCTTCAATATTGATTAAGTAAAGACTTTCAGCTGAGGTAACCCTCTGTCTTCTCTCTGTGAACATAATTCAATATTTACTAATTCTCATCATTGCATTTAATTATTTTTCTAATACTATCATAACATCTTTTTACAGTCAAGTATATTTTTTGCCCTGACTATACCCATCCAAAGCATTGAAACTGTTTATTATAGTCTACTTCATATATCTGGCAATGTTCGATTAATCCTACACCTGCATATCTTCGAATCACTCCACCATGTGCAACAACAATAATCTTATCATATTTTAAATCATAATATTTATCTAAAACTGGTTTACTCCTTTTTATTATTTCTTGTATGGTTTCCCACTTCCTGGCTTCACCCTCCGGATATTCACCAAAATATTTTAAAAATTCCTTATGTAATGCTTTATTCTCTGCTTCTCCTTTTACCTGGAAGGTTTTATCCGGAATAAATTCATGCAGATCAACTTCAACTTTTAAATCTAAACCTATGTTTTTAGATATTATGGCTGCTGTCTGAAGTGCACGTGTGTAGGGTGAAGAAATAATTAATTGACATTTATGTAACTGTATATTTTTCGATATCTGCTCTGCCTGCAAAATTCCTAATTCTGATAGCGGCGCCATATCTCGTCCTTGTCCGATAAAACCTCGCTCATCTACTAGAGATTTATCCGGTTCTCCGTGCCTGATAAATATTATTTTCATTCGTTGCTGCACTCCTTATATATCAGTTTTTATATCTAAACTCTACTACCTTAATACGATGAGAGTACCTCTCTTATCCCCTAACCTGCCAATAGGGGTACTGAAAAGACGACGAATTATACATGCTTCCGGTTAATATGCCGGTTTGAAACTATGTTGCACCCATATCTCTGGCATAAGGCGTTAAAATTGTTCCAGAAATATAAGTACCCAGGACCAGAAAGAAAGGTTGAGATTAAAACATATAAAAATGATTTCAGCATCTATATAATCTCCTGTTTTTATATGGAACGCCACTTACACTAATTATTATTTATAATAGCATGATGGAATCCAATTGGAATCTTCTTTTAATTCAACTATTACCGGCCCTTTAATATACAGCGATTCTTGAGTGTCTTCATTAAATATTATTATAAACCGGCTGCAAAAAAGCTGCTGCCCATATTTATTCATATTCATCGGATCATAGCCACATATATAACCTTTGATAAAAACTTTTTCTCTTGGTATTTTAAAAAAATCCTGGAATGTCGTTTTTATAGTTGCTAGATGTTGATTTATTAGCTTTGTAATAATAGTATCCTTCGTTCTGAAAACAACTGCTTTTACTTCAATCTTACTTACAAATAATTGAAAAACTGTTTCTTGTGTTTTACCAATTTTATGTAATATATTAACATCAGAATCAGAAATGGTTAGCATCAATACGACGCCAGAATAATATGAAATTTTTCTTATATCAAACATGGCTTCTGATTTTTCTTTTAAGCAATTAATATAATAGTGAATTTTAATTCTGAATTTATCTTCATTTATCTGTTTTAATGCTGATAAACTGGCGTACTCCGCCATTCCTTCCAGGGTCTCGGTTAGATATTCATTATATATTGCATTTCCATATAAATGTTCACGTTGCTTTCGTAAAAAAGCAAACTGGAATAATAGTTTCGACTTCTGCTGCACCTTATTTGTCATATACGCTTTTGCCAATAGAATATTCTCCATATATTTTATGGCGAAATTTCCTGCATTTATTGGGTAATTCAAAATCTCCAGATTATTGGGATATCTCATTTCTCCTGCTTCCAGCTGAAATGCATGGAACATTTCATGAACAATTCCTGCAGCCAATTCTTCTGCATCTTCTTTTTCATCTAAGCTGACAAACCATATTGCTAAATAACCACCATTCCAAGCAATACTGGTATTTCCAAGAAATTCATGCGTATAGGGAATCTCCTCTGATTCTAACCATACGGTTTCCTCATTATAGAGAGCATATGGATATCGGTGGAAACCCTCCCAGATTTCATTCCACTTTATTTCGTTTAATATTTTATCAATCCTCTGATATAGATTTCTCATTCCCATTATACCTCCATCCCTTATCTAAATAAAAGTATAATCGTTAATGTAAAACGGATCAATTTGAAATAATAGTTGTTTTTCATATATGTCGGAAAGCGTAGATTATATATTTTCGATAGTATCGTTTGCTTCATCTAATACAATAAGTATCCTTGTTACCTGTTCTCTCCGGCCACTAATTATAATTCTGGCAATTTTTATTTTTTTATCATAGTTATAATAAAAATTAATATCACTCATTTGATTTTCAGTCATTTCTTTTAGTATTGTATCAGATATTGCTTCCGCGTGATCCAAACTATTAACCGGATAATCCAAAATAGTACACATGTAATTTCTATTTTTCTTTTTGTTTATAATAAAATCCCTGATTATGGACTCGGCTTTTGTCTGAATACTTTGTTTGACATAATCCTGTGCCAGGAACCTCCCCAGCTCCTCTTCTGTGAACATCCATATCCCGCCGTCCTTTTTACCATGTAAAAAGCCGTTTTTAATATAGGTACGGATTGTTCTGTCCGTTAAGCCCGTTATTTGTGCTATATCATTTATGATATAATAGTCTTTTTTCATTTTATATAATTCCTCCCACAAAATCAGCCATGAATGCAGAATTATAATCTGGTATAAAAAGCAAACATTAACAGATTTTCTTTTGGTGCCTATAATTACAATACCTATGATAATGCAACATCCAATAACTCCTGGTTTTACTAATACCCGTTCCCTTTCAATGATTCTAAAAGAGAGGACGCTATTGTTAAATAAAATAATACTATAAAATTGGTAAGCGCTCAATATTTTTTTCCATTTTTTGCTTCTACATCAAACTTAGTTGTATTGATAAAGTCAATCCGGTTTACAGCAAGACAGATTACTGTTAAAATATGATAAAATTTTACCAATTAAACACAACTATTATGAACCAAACCGTAAACCTATGACAATTATATATGAGAGATAAAACTATAATATCACAGGAAAGGGGGCGAAAAATGACTATTCATGAATTAAGTGAATTGGTTGAGTCACACGGGAGAGAAATATATGGATTCTGCTATAAATTAACTCAAAACAAAGCCGATGCAGATGATCTGTATCAGGAAACCTTTTTAAAAGCTACAGAATTCTGCCATAAAATCGACTCTAATAGAAATCCGAAAGGGTATCTAATAACCATTACACTTGGTATTTATAAAAATAATCGTAGAAAATTCGCCTGGCGTCAAAGAATAGCACCTTCCAAGGAGTGGGTGGATGATTGGGAGGAGGAACCCCTGAATAACAGTGAGCTGCCTGAAGATATCGTTGTAAGAAACGAGCAAAAACGCCTGATTCAGGAAGCAACGAATTCATTAACAGAAAAATTACGCATACCATTATACTTGTACTACACTGCAGATTTTTCTGTGGAGCAAATTGCCGGAGCCTTAAAGATTCCAGTTGGCACCGTAAAAAGCAGACTTTTCAAAGCCCGGAAAGTATTAAAAAAGATTATGGAGGATAACGAATATGAAAAAATTGGATAACTTTGACGAACTGTTATTTAATGCCCTCGCACCCACTGAAATACCTGATCCGGTACTGAATATGAACATTCGAAAGCATTTAGCTGAAAAAAATAAGCTCCGTTCTAAGAAGATAAAAATTCCTGTTTTAGCAGCTGCAATACTAGGTATTGTGATGATGTTATCAGTAACGGTTTTAGCGGCAAGGGTATTATTAAATCCTAAACAGGTAGCAGAGCAATTATTTGAAGACAAGCTCGCTGCTGCCTTTGAAAGTAATGACGCAATACGGATTAATGAAACCATTGAATCAAATGATTATAGCATTACATTACTTGGTATTGTTTCAGGCCAGTCACTTCAAAGTGATCATTCTTTTTTTGATAAAACAAATGCAGACAAAACTTACGCGGTCGTTTCTATCGCGAAAAAAGATGGAAGTAAAATACCTGACTTTAACTATTTAACAAAAACTGAGAGAGAATTGTATCAATTTTATATCGCTCCTCTTATTAATGGTCAAAAGCCCTGGCAAAACTTTTTTAATTATGCTATGGCAACCATCACCATTATTCGGGATGGAGTTCTTTATACACTTGTTGAATGTGATAATCTGGAAGTTTTTGCTGACCGGGGTGTTTATCTCGGTGTGAACAAAGGTAACTATTTTGAATCTGATACTTTTAATTATGATAAAAAAACAGGTAGAATCAGCACGAATCCCAACAACCATGAAACCCACGCTCTGTTTCAGTTACCCCTTGATTTAACCAAAGCAGACCATGTTAAAGCCCAGGTTTTTATTTTAAAACAACAATTAGTTGACCTGACAAAGCCTTATGACCCGGAAACTTCCGTGGATTATGCAAATGCAATAGAAACCGGTGAAATCATTCCCGCCTCTGAAAAAGTTGTTTCCTATGATTCTTATGGTTTGCTCTATTATGAATATGAAGGAGACTATACCTCCGGCAGAGTTGAGGATTTCTTTCCGGAGGGGCAAACCGGGCTGTCTGATTATATACTGCCAATTGTAGATGATGATTTTACCATTCGAAGAGCCATTCGTTTTTCCATGGAATCAGACGGAACTATTACCGGAATGGTGTATGAACTAGGGTGGTTATTTGGCCGGTAAACAGGTGCCCTTTTCTCTATTTGCATTGAATAGTACCCTATTGATTATAATAGGGCACCATTCCTTATTTATGTTATTGTTAACCAGGCTTAATGTAAATAAATATATGTTGTAACCTTTTTTCTTCTAAACTAACACGGACTTACTGTAACAGATCACTGGATGAAACTATTATGCTTCTACTTTGAAAAGCATAGGAGAAAAGCTTGGTCCAGGCATGAATCCCAGCTTACTATATAGTCTTTCGGCAGGATTACCTTCCGTAACAAATAAGCGCATAGCCTGGACATTATTCTTTTGTTTAGCAATCGTTAATGCACGCCTAATCATAGCTGCAGCAAGGCCACGGTCTTTAGATTCAGTTACTTTTTCAATATATAAATCATACCGTTTATCATATTGGACCACCTTATACCGACTGGCCCTTTTTCTTCTTAATATTTATCAATAATCTGTTTTGCTTTCTTACTTCGAATCTTAAGCAGATATAGTAAATAACCGCACCGATAATATAAGGTATTGAAAAGGACAAAGTCATATCTTTATAGCCGTCCGGATGTATATCCACGAAAAATGAAGCAATCCATAATGAAATGACTATGATCGCAACAGCAATCACATATTGTAAAATAATCATTGTAAGCGGAGAAAATCTTTCAAACCTATAATGTTGTGATAGCACACCGACTCCTAATATACTTAAGATCAGAAAAAGGAACATATTTAATTGAGTAGGGTTCATTTCACTTTTATAAATAATTTCAAAAATTGTTGAAGTTACAGACACTACCGTATAAGTGATACAAATAATAGGAATAACATTTCTTTTATTTATCAACTTCATTTTGAAACCCTCCCTGATTCATAGTTTTAAGGAATAAATTGAATTTTGATTTATAGCTCCTGTTTATCTGCACCTTTTCTCCATTGTCTAGCAGGGCAGTAACTTTCATATTCAATTCAGATTTCAAAGAATTAATTTTATAAACATTTAAAATAGTTGATTTATTGACTCTGATAAAACCATATTCAAAATAGGCGTTTTCAAAATCTGCTAACCGTATTTCAACCTTTAAAACATCATGTTCTAAACAGGCAAATGTTTTTTTATCTACTGACTCAAAATAGTAAACATCATTTAACGAAAAAATAACTTCGTTATCTTCCGACTTTCCAACCAACCTATGATTATTTTTCCTCAATAAACCCAATAAATCGCTGACTTCTTTTGTCTTCTTTCTATAATAGAAATCAATTCGATCTTCACTAATATCTGCTTGTAAATATTCACTTATTTTCAACCGCAACCCCCTCCTTTAGGGGATATTATAACATGAACATAAACGCAATAGCTATATAAGAATATTTAATGTCCTTGTTTAATACAAGATAAATACAACCAAATAAAAGAGATTGAATACAGGCATAAATACCAGTTGCCATTCCTTTTGTCAATATATGAATAATTCCCCAAGTCAGAGCTAGGAGTAAGGCTCCAAACGGTATGTGATTCGTATTTTTAAACCATTTTTCAAATGCCGTCTGCCCATGTACAATTATCAACAGGATAAGCAAACTTTCAACAGCATAATAAATGTACTGTACAATAAATTTAACAATCCCAATATTAGATAATTCAATTGCCGGTTTAAATCCATTCCAGGTTATAGAAGTATAAACAATTGATATTATCATTATCGCTCCAGCCATAAACCAATTTATTTTTTTGATTTTTGAGCGGATTTTTATCGATTGCTTCATTAGTACATATCCAATTCCACCCCAGAGCAGACAGGTAATACTCCAATGTATGACATGTTGTTTAATTGTCCAATTTCCATTAGGAACACCCCAAAAACTGGTTTCTATCATCAGCAGCAAAATCTCTAAACCCAAGCCACCAAAGGCATAAAGAGCATAACCTAAATAATCCATTGCCGTCTTTTCTTTTCTCAAAATATTTTCTTTCATAATCTATTCCTCTCTTTCTGCCCTAATTATATGCTGTTAAATTTATCAGAGCAATAGACTAACGACTATGTTGCATTTCGAGAAAACCAAGTTGCATATGCGTACTAATTGGCATGTTCCTTTTAGCTCTACTGACATTCATTTATACCCAGATGTTGGTGCAAGCATTTTTCCCATTAACTAATCCCCATAATCAGCGCTGCAAATACTATATAATTTCTTTCCCCATAAAGAGCACATGGTCATAATCCACAAATCCATTCAAAACCCAGCCTGTTTCATGATAGGATGTCATTACATTTCCTTTCTCTTATTGATATTGAACTCATTATTTTTAACTAGAAATCTCCCCCCTTACAGAAAATTAGAGAATTTTGCATCGTATTTACTAATATCGCCTGAGCAAGCCCATGCCGTCTTTTATAGAAAAAAAAGAAGACCAAATGCATTTTTTTTTTGGTACAAAAAAGGGAGCTGTTTCTCCACTAATAATCGATAGTTTTGAACAGTCCCTTCTCGGCTTATGAATTTATAACGCATATTTACACCATATATTATTCTATAACTTTGTTAAGATTATGAAAGAATTCGTCAAATGTAAAACCAAATTCTTGCATCAGCTCTTCATCAATAGCTTTATTTAGCTTCTTACCTATTTCCCGATACTTTTTAAAGTCTTCATTCAAGATTTCTAAACAATCGTCTATAATAATATCATCAGTAGCTCCCGTATAATTAAGCAGTTCCTTGGTTTGAGTTAAAGACTTTATGAATTTCTTTCTTATTTCTTCATTTTCATTTACCGATTTAACAAATGCAATAACTTCCTCTTTGTATTTCTCTGTAGTAGTAACATCTCCATTCAGAAGACAATCAACATTATTTTTTGCTTGTTGTTTATCCATTTCCAATACATTAATATTATTCATTCCTCTGATTAGTGGGTGTGATTCATTTATTTCGTTTAGATTATCCAAGTATTCAACAAGATTAAGCCATGCATTTTTCTTTTCCTCATTATCTATAGTTATATCTAAAAATGGTTCGTAGGTATAAACAATTATCTTGCCGTAATTTCCTGGAAAAATCCGTAATAAGGTGATAGAAATAAATTCTTTTTTTTCAGCTGTTGAGAGTTCCAGGGTCTCTCTTAATTTTTTTACTTGATCACCTACCATGTTATAATCCTGTAAATCTTTACTTAAAATACTACTAATTATCAGCCGGCTTTTTTCCAGATTATTAATTGTTTCGTTTATCTTTTCCAAAGTACTCTTCATTACAGTCTGCAAATCTTTAGCACCGTCTAGCAAGTATTTTATTTCCATTGTTGGAATATCTATGGCTCTTAAAGCTCCAATTAAATTCAGCTTTAAAATATCTTCATCCGAATATTCCCTATAGTTGTTACCGTTATTTTTTGATGGATTGATTAATCCTTCACTCTCATAGTATTTTATCGCTTTTTTTGTTAAACCAGTTTTTTCTGATACTATTTTTATATTCATTTATAACACCCTCCATTAATTTTAAAGCCAGCTGACTTATTAAGATAACTATAATGGTGCCCGTTAGGTACAAGTCAATAGTTTTTTTATATTAATTTTAATTTTATTTTAATCGTTGTAAATAACCTTATCTCTATAATAAATACAAGATATAACACTATAATTACACATAAAAAGCTCCATATCAACTAATTTGATAATTGATATGGAGCTCATTTTAACATATATTTTAGTAATAGTCCTTTATCGTAATCGTAGAAATGATACTATAATAATTATTTTATCTACCTTCGATTATTTTTTATTATTTTATACAGTGGTTCTTCTTCATACTCTTCAGAGCAAGTATTCCCGAGAAGCACTAATGATATTTTTTCTTCCGGTTGTATTGCTACACCTGCTAGATATCCAAGCTGACATCCTCCGTGATAATACCACTTATCATTTTTCATCCAGCCACGTTGTAATTTCAATTATTTTCCGATTAAGAACTGTTTGTGCAAAAACTTCCTCTATACTTATTTGTATTAATCTATAACAGCAGATTCCAGTATAGTAAATCTTGCGTTATCACAATCTAATTCAGCAAGCGTTCCAATCGGAATCACCATCATAGGTGTTCTATGACCAAAATCTAAATTCGCAAGAATTGGAAAATCTACTAATCCCTCTTCCTCACATATCACCTTCACTAATTGAGCTTCTTCCTCATCCCGTAAATTTGTGCAAATTAATCCTTTTGCTTGTCTAAACATACCGGTAGCTGCAAATGCTCTCATTTGATGCAAACCTGAAATCTCGTCACTGTACGGTATACCGATTTCCAGAAAAATTATACTGTCTTTCCACTGCTCAGTCGACGGGAATATTTTCGTTCCCATAATTTGCTGCAGGGGTCCGCAGCATCCTCCGAGTAATCGTCCCTGAACCTTTCCTCTACCGTTAATAACTTTATAGCCCGTATTATTCGTCCATTGAACTTTCTCATCATTATTTTCCCAGTTAATATATGTCCAAGCTTTACATGGCTCTATTTCGCCAATTACATTGCTTGAAAATAAAACCCTATTCATCCAGTGTTTTGTATATTCATCCAGCTTACCAGGTTGCGCTATTGGGGTTAATAGGCTGGGTCCATAGAAGGATGATACACCCGCATATGTAAAGATATTATGTAATGTTGATATGTCCGAAAAGCCCATCATAACTTTAGGATTATTTCTTATGATATCATAATTTATATACGGGAGAAGTCGATAACTATCATCCCCTCCCATGTTAGTAATTATCCCTTTTATTTTAGTATTGTATAAGGCCCACATTAAATCTTCAACGCGTGCTTTAGGGTACTTATACAAATACTCGCTCCCCTTCATAGCATTTGGTGTTTCAATTACCTTGAGACCAAATATCTCTTTCAATCTTGATTTTCCTATTTCATATCGTTCCAGCATATCTACATCTCCGGCTCTTCCCCCGGAAATCGATATTGTTGCTATAGTATCACCCTTTTGTAGTTTTCTTGGCTTTATTAAATTGTCCATAGACTACCTCCTTTATTTATAAAGGATAGACTATGCCCCTAGGTCAGAGTCAATAGTTTTATAGCCAAAATATTTGTGTTATGAAATTTTCAAATTTAATGTTTTCCAAACAAGCTATTTTTGACATTACGCTTGCTTTTTCTTTGTCGGTCAATCTGTCTTTGTATTCTTTTTCTTGTTCCGATACTTGAATCATACCTTCTAAAGCTTCAATATTATAAAGTAAAGTGTCCACTTTCTTTTGTGTTTCTGCTTTTTTTACCTGCAAAATCCTCGATAATTCATTTGCATCAATTTGTCTATTTAACATATCTGCTATCTCTTTTAAACTAAAACCAACACTCTTTAAGCTTAATATTGTATTAAGCTTATTCACTTGTTTGGTAGCATAATATCTATATCCTGTTGCATTATCTGTATATTCCGGCTGATACAGTTTCATTTTATCATATAATCGTAACGTTTTAACACTTATATCAAATATTTCAGCCATTTCACCTATTTTAAAATAGTACTCCTCTTCTTCCATATACATCCCCCATCACAGAAATTGACATTACTTGTCCTCCCTTAATCCTCACAGCAACGATCCAGGAATTTATTATTTTTTATTTTGGAATATTCTTAAATATTATATTGCCATATTTATACACGATTGTAAATTTCTTTTCGTTAACTTACGCTAAAATGATAAACCGTATTCAATTGATTAATTCTTCTCTGCCCGAAATGGTTCATATCAAGAAATGAAATACTATAAGGCTGAAGAACAAATATCGTGGCTGATATTTGTTGATATGAATGGCTCAACCACCAGTCATAGATCTATCCTGTAAAATGGGATGCCTCACCATATCTAACTATAATAATCTTATTCAAACATTATTCCTTCCTGCCTATATAACAAAAGCCTTTCGATTGATTTCCATTCATCGTGATTTGTCATTAACGTAAAAAACCTTCCCTGTACTTTGGCGAGTCAGGAAGGTTTTTAACTTTTCTACCGGTCAACCACCCTGTGGCGATTGCCTTTTCTAGTTATATTATAACAGATAATTAGATTTTAGCAAGTGTTAATCACCCACTTAGATTTTTTGTTCTTCTCTAGAGAATTTCTATATACCCTTCTGTTCCATGCACGCGAATACGCTGTCCATCTTTTATCAGATTTGTAGCATTTTCTACTCCCACAACTGCCGGTAAGCCATATTCACGTGCAATAACTGCACCATGGGTCATCAGATTTGACTTTTTTTAGTTAAATCGGAGACAATTGATGGATTGTACTCTCCGGATTACGCATTTCTCTCTATTTTTTTAAATAGGAACCTTTTAACAGTTAATTCTTAATTCTTTTTATCTTTTTTCTTAAATATTCTTACAATCTCAATAGCATAAACACGGCCTATACTAACTTTTTTATAATTAGTAAAAAATCCTCAAGGTCGAATGGGGTTTGTCTCCATATCACACCTCAAGGATTCATTATATTAACTCTTTATTCTATATTATCCTTTTAACAATTTTATAATAGGTCTTTGCAGTCAATATATAGCTGAATGCATAAAATGCGGTAAAGACAGCTATAATTCCAAGTGCACATAACACTATTAATTTGGTGTTATAAAGGTTTAGTGCATATAACAAATTAATCGTCATACTTAATCCCATAAAAGTATGAAGGATTGCAGCTACTAATGGTAATCCGAATACTAACATAATCTGCCTATGGATAGTTGCTTTAACATCCTCATCGCTCATTCCCACTTGCTGCATAATATCAAAATTATGCTTGTCTTCTAAACCTTCTGAGATTTGTTTATAATACATAATTAATACCACACAAATCGTAAAAATCAGTCCAAAGAATACTCCAATAAATAATAATCCACCATCCATTGATTTTACATCATAACTCCAAGCAATAATATTCCCACTACTATAACCACCTAGCATATCTGAACTGCTTTGATCTACATCAGCCAAAAATGCTTCTTTATCAATGGTTTTTCCATCCATATTGAAGCGTATCGAATAATAAGGGGTCACACTTCTTCCATTAAAAATTGTTGCTATTTCCTCCATACTCCTGTAATCATTTATGATGAAATATAGACTCCGATTGGAGTAACTATTTTCCTCTTTTGGGTCAAAGCTAAGTGAACCGACTTCTTCTTTTACCTTATATTCTTTTTCATTTATAATAACTGAATCGTAATTAAAATCTTTTGTGGTTGAATATATAAGTATTTCATCCTCTTTTAGTGTTTGGTTCTGCGATTCTATACGATTATAATCAGAAAGTGATAGTGTCTTAACCGTGATTTGGTTATTCTCTTGAACATCCGTGGTATCCGTTGAAAAACGATTCCCGTCTATAAGTGCAGTAATAGGAAAATAGTGAAAATCAATTTTATCGGTTACCTGTACATTATGGTCACCCGCAAATCCCAACATATTTGCTTCAAAATCATCCGTATTTACCATTTCAGAATCTTCAAACTCATAAAAAGCATCCAGTGGATAATTGAATCGAATCGCATCTTTTTGTCCAAGCGTTAAAGAAACCGTACATAATAAAGTAATAATGACCATGGTACTAAATATGCAAATGTTCACTAAACTTGCCGCACTTTTTTTCATTCGGTAAATCATTCCAGAAACAGTAATGTAATTACCTTGGTTATAGTAAAACTTCTTATTCTTTCTAAGTGCTCTTAGTAGTGCAATACTTCCTGATGTAAATAAGAAATGGGTACCAACAACAACCATGAAAACAGCTAAGAAAAAGGTCAAAAAAATCATACTGTCTATCTTAGATATCAAGGCAATATAATACCCTCCTCCTAAGAACAAAACTCCTAGCAGAGTAGGAAGCCAAAGATGTTTGGGCTCCTTTTCACCCTTTTTAGGACCGCTTAACAAGTCACTCGGGTTAGCAGTTGTTACTTGAAATAGATTTGTTACCAGATTAAGTATTGACACTACTCCAAAGAAAAGAAAAGTTGATCGGAAACTGCCAAAGGTCATGGAAAATGTAGTATCAGCTGGTAGTCCACAAGCATTAAGTAAGATTAAAAAGGCTAATTTTGCAAACACAACTGCTGTCGCTAGACCAATTGTCATGGAAATTATATAGATGAAAAAGGTTTCCATAAACATCATAATACCAATGTGCTTTTTCTCTAATCCCAATATACTAAAAAGCCCAATTTCCTTTTTACGCCGCTTAATTAAAAAACTGTTTGTATAGAATAAAAAGGGGACTAAGATGATACCTAGCAAGACTTTTCCAATCTCCAAAAGCATAACTACATATGCTGCATGCGGCACATTCTTAAGAAAATCATTTTTTATAACACAATTAAAGATAAAAAATACGCATACGGAAAAAGCAGTTGTGAGAATAAAGGGCAAATAAACAATGCCATTTTTTCGGATTCCTGTCACTGCCATCTTTGGCAAAAGAATTGCTTTATTCATGCCCCCCCAACTCCTTCCGTCTGAAGTACAGCTAAAGTATCAGAAATCTTATGATACATTTCATCGTCTGAGGAATTCCCTCTGTAAATCTGATGAAATAAATTACCATCCTTGATAAACAAAACTCTTCCGGCACATTTTGCTGCTTGTGTGCTATGAGTAACCATTACAATTGTCTGCCCAGCCTTATTAATATCAGAAAACATATTCAGAAGACTGATTGCTGACTTTGAATCTAATGCTCCCGTTGGTTCATCCGCAAGAATAAGCTTTGGATGTGTGATTAAAGCCCTTGCTGCTGCCGCTCTTTGTTTCTGCCCACCAGATACTTCATAAGGATATTTTGATAAAAATTCTGTGATTCTAAGTTGTTTTGCTAGTGGAATTAATCGCTCCTCCATTTCA
This sequence comes from Bacillota bacterium, assembly GCA_023443925.1. The sequence continues at coordinate 22,008 of JAEZSL010000062.1, forward strand.
CCATAGGGTTTTCCTTGAAGCACTAGAGGTAAAAAAATATTATCCTGCAAAGAAAAGGTGTCTAATAAGTTGAAATCCTGAAATACAAATCCAAGATTATCTCTACGGAATGCACACAATTGTTTTTGCTTGATTTTAGAAAAAGATTTTTCATCTAATAAAATCTCTCCTTCTGTTGGTTTATCAAGGGAAGCTAATAGATTGAGCAATGTGGTTTTACCAGAACCAGATTCTCCCATTATCGCAATATATTCCCCCTTTTCTACTGAAAAACTAACATTTTCTAAGGCTTGTACCTGATTACCACCAAATCTTGTGGTATATACTTTTTTAAGATTTTTAACTTCTAAAAACGCCATAATATTCTCCTATTTCTTTTAGTGCACTCTCGAAAACTCTAATCGTCTGATTTACTTTCTGTAGCTATTATAACAAAAAAAGAAATGTCCTGCCTTTACTATGGCTTACATTTCTTCTGCGAAACTTTCATTATTGTAAGATTAACTACCTCAATCCAATACTCCAACTTCTGCTCCACTTTTTTGTTTTCCAAACTGTATCTGGAACATAGTTCCTTTCCCTACTTCAGAAGTAACTCGAATGGAAAATCCTAGCTTGTTTGCAACTTGCTTACATAAATACAAACCAATTCCTGTTGATTTCCTATCCATTCGCCCATTATATCCTGTAAAACCTTTTTCAAAAATACGTGGCAAATCTTCTTCCTTAATTCCTATTCCGGTATCTGAAATACATAAAACTGTATCCAAAGAAGTAACTCCATATGCGTGTTTTAGTTTATCATTTACATATAAATTATTATTTGCTTCGATATAATCTATAGTAATACAACCACCTTTTAGTGTATATTTAATGCAGTTAGACAGTATCTGCTCTATTACAAATCCAAGCCATTTTTCATCGCTTATAACAGCACCGTCGAATTCTTCCAAGTTCAATGAAATCTTTTTCCCAATAAAACTAATGGAATATTTTTTAACTGATTGCTTTACGATCTCATATAGATTGCATTCTTTTAGTAGGATATCCGAAGACATGTACTGTAAGCGAAGATAATGAAGTGCCATCTCTGCATACTGCTCGATTTTAATTAATTCTTGTTTCATAATCATGTTATTACTCTTTGAATCCTCTGGCTGAAGCAGCAACTGCATGGCTGCAATTGGAGTTTTTATTTGATGAATCCAAAGGGTATAATAATCTGTATTCTCAGATTCCTGCTTCTTCATTTTTGAGTATATGTCACTGCGGTCGTCAAACAGTTCTTGCAGTAATTCTCTATATAATTCTTCTATATAACTGTTAGGTGCTGGCAACCTACTTAATGTTGATTCCATATTCAAATAGGTTTCATACAAAGCTTTATACCTGTTTTTATACTTGATAAAGTCATAAATCAAGCAACAAACTCCTAAAAAAACACAGATTGATAGACTGTATAAAACGGGTTCGATACTGGTCTCATATTGTAATATTGTTATTAAGAAAATAATCCCGAATACAAGAAAAAGGCCAATAAATTTCAATCGGTCTTTGAGCCATTTAACAATTAACTTACCATTTGATAAAAGTTCCATGTTATTCTTAATCCTCCAACAAATACCCAATACCCTTTTTGGTAGTAATAAAATCATTTAGTGAAACTTCCTCTAATTTTTTTCGAAGTCTTGTAAAATTAACCGCTAGTGTATTATCGTCTATAAAGCAATCTCCGTCCCAAAGATGTTTCATGATTGCTTCTCTGGATACCGTTTCGCCCTTATGTTCAAATAAAATCTGTAGTATTCGAAATTCGTTTTTTGTTAGCTCTACCTTCTCCCCTTTTACTTCCATAGAAGCATTGGTAAGATTAAGTATAACACCTTTATACTCTAGTAGATTGGACTTCCCTTGAAAGGAATACGCACGGCGAAGCATCGCCTGAACCTTAGCCGATAATACTGCGAAGTCAAATGGTTTTGAGATGAAATCGTCTCCACCCATATTCATAGCCATAATAATATTCATATTATCACTTGTGGAAGATAAAAAGATAATTGGAATTTTAGAAACTTTACGAATCTCAGTACACCAATAATACCCATTAAAAAATGGTAATGAAATATCTAATATAACCAAATGAGGGTCGAAATTTACAAAATGTGTCAAAACACCATTAAAGTCACAAACAGTCTCTACTTCAAAGCCCCAGTTAGTCAAATATTTCTGTATTTCTCCAGATATAACCAAATCATCTTCTACAAGTAATATCTTATATTTCATTATTGGCTCCCATTTATTAATATAAATTTTCATAAAATTGAATTTTCATTCCATTTGGATCTGATATATAAAAGAACTTTGAATGTGGATTCGGTTGCAATGGTCCGCTAAGAATATTAATACTTTTCTCTATAAAAAGATATCATAATATCAACTGCGTCTACAGTAAACCCCCATGAAATATCGACCAAGCTCATTCTTTTTCTTTGTTTGTTACATACTAATTCAATCTTTGTTTCTTCATCTCCTTAAAAGGAAATTTCTGTCTCTGGACCTGCCGGAAATCTTCTGTCCATCTAAAGTCCTACAATTTCTTCATAAAACTATATTGATTCATCCATATCTTTGACTATTAAAGTCCTCCAATAAAATTTCATTTTTTCTTCCTAACTAGCTAAATAGTAAAAGTCAGCCCGACTTTCATTTCCATTCGGGCTTTCCCAAACATTTGTGTATAGCCGAACCCATGATTCTCCTTTGCCGCGATATGTCAGTAATGTAAAAAACCTCCCCTGTACTTTGCCCAGCCTGAGTCCATGGAGGTTTTTATTCCAAACTTGGTCAATCACTCTGTGATGATTACCTATTTCTAATTATACTCTAACAGATTATCTGAGAATAGCAAGGGCTAAAATTATATTTAATATAATACATACTCGATATTTTTATTTAATAACGCCAAGAAAGCACCATATCTTAGTAGCATGAGAGTTTGGCTTTCCTTTGCTTAGCTTACATGAATTTGATTCGGCTCATCATTTTCATTTGACCAGAAAAAGCCCTTATATCAACCAACCTGAAACAGGCTAAGTAATATTAATACCTCCCGAAGAAGCATATTTATATAGTAAATGAGCATTACTATGAAGAAACCCATTAAATTTCTCAATTTCCTTATCTGTAAATCCTTCACGTTTTAACCATGTATAAGTTGGTAATAAACATCTCTCTATATCAAAACCGTCTTCCGTTGGTCTTTCAAAATGAACCTCTAAGCATTGAACACCCTTTTCTACAATATTATGAGAATGAACTATCTCCGTTTCATCTGCCAAAATCATATGTGGGTACATCATAATTTATTACAACCTTTTACTCTCTTGTTATATACGCTTTTGACTTAGCATATCACAGTTTTATTAATTCTTCCATACTACCTGTTAACAATTTATTAATAGCATACCTCATTGAATATGACAACTGTGTGTCCTATTATAGTCGTCAATACCTATACATACCCACTCGCAAATTTGAATTGCCTTCTACGTATAAAATAACATTATTTTTAATATGAAGTTTTTCAGCAATTTCTTTAAACATAGTTTTTCCTCATATCAATTAATACCCCAGTAAAAACCTTCATTTACATGAAATTTTCTAAATTATATAAAAAGAGACCCTTAAATCAACTTTATAGTTAATATAAGGGTCTCTCAACTTATTCTCAAGAAAAAATACGTTCTTCTCTAAGAGAAAATCTCATCTTTACTTTTTATTCAACACTGCCTGAGCTGCAGCAAGTCTAGCGATCGGCACACGGAAAGGTGAGCAGGATACATAGTTAAGGCCTACGTTGTGGCAGAATTCAACTGTGGAAGGATCTCCGCCGTGTTCACCACAGATACCAAGTTTGATTTCTGGTCTTGTCTGACGTCCTTTTTCAGCTGCCATTTTTACTAATTGGCCAACACCGTCCTGATCAAGTCTTGCGAAAGGATCGGATTCGAAAATCTTGTTGGTGTAGTAAGCATCTAAGAACTTACCGGCATCATCACGTGAGAAACCGAAAGTCATCTGAGTTAAGTCGTTAGTACCGAAGGAGAAGAATTCAGCTTCTTCAGCAATTTCGTCTGCAAGTAATGCTGCACGAGGAATTTCGATCATAGTACCGATGTGGTATTCGATGTCAGATCCTTTTTCTTTCTTAACAGCTTCTGCTGTTTCAACAACAACATCTTTAACGAATTTTAACTCTCTCTTTTCGCCAACTAATGGAATCATGATTT